>CAMYLL010000144.1 GCA_947259235.1 uncultured Pseudodesulfovibrio sp.
CCATGTCCGGGACAGGGCGCAGATCAACATGGGAACCGGGCAGGAAGGCTTCGACGCCACCGAGATCGACGGTGTAACCGCCCTTGATCCGGCGCAGGATGCGGCCGACGACTTCGCCGTCCTTCTCCATCAGCTCTTCCAGTTTATCAAAAAGCTGCATCCGCTTGGCCTTGTCTCGGGACAAGTAGATGGTGCCCTCGGCTTCGTTCTTGCGGGCCACGAACACATCGACCTTTTCGCCGACCTTGACGGTGACGGCTCCATCGGCATCGGTGAATTCGCTGACGGGAATCTGTCCCTCGGACTTGAAATTCACGTCGACGAGCACGTAGTCCTTGTCAACCTTGACGATCTCACCGGAAACGATGGTGCCTTCGTCAAGGTCCCCGAAATCGGAATTCAAATATTCGTCGAGCGCATCGGCGAAATTCATTTCCATCTCAGGGGATTCAATAGATTCAGTAGTTTTTTCCATGGGTTACCTCCACAACGGACCTCGGACAATGTATTTTAGCGTATATTGTCAAAACGATGGTACCAGCGCATCCGAAGGTGGATCGTTCCGAGGCAGTCGAGCCTTGGGGCACGCGGTCGGCCCGGGGGCCGCTTCCAACGTCTTTACGCTCCTTGAGCAAGGATGGGCCGCCATTTCGGCGGATTACGGGCGTAGGCCTGCCATCCTATATAAAGAAGAATCCTGCTTGTATCGGAAAACCGACATGCTGTAAACCAATTTCTCCCCGGAAATCAGCAGGGGGGCGGGCTTTGCCGCAGTCACCATAGGCTTTGGGCCGATCGAATCAACGAATCAATCGGCTCCGGCTCCCAAGGCTGTCCACAAGGGGTCGAGCGCACGACGCAAGAGCGGAGCGCGACCGACGCGTGGTCCTCCCACGCGAGGCTTCGGGCCGCTCGAAGCAACGCCGCAATCAGCCCTGCAAACAAGGCTGTTCAAAAGGGGTCGAGTGCAAGGCGCAAGAGCGGGACGCGGCCGACGCGTGGTCCTCCACGCGAGGATGCGGCCCGCTCGAAGCAACGCAGCAATCGGCCTCTTTTCAACAGCCGTTATTCTTTGCAGCTGTGCTTCATGCTGGTCCCTTCGATGAAGACCACGGATTCGGCCACGTTGGTGGCCAGATCGGCTATGCGCTCCAGGTGGCGGGCGCCGATGATGGCGTGGACTCCGCGCTCCACGATGCGGGATTCGGAGACCATTTCGCTGACGAACTGGCGGAGGATGGCGATATTCAGGTCGTCCGCCTTGTCGTCGGTACGGCAGACCTGCCCGACCAGGGAGACGTCCTCGTCCACGTAGGCCTTGAGGGCGTCGGAGAGCATGAGCTTTGCCGTGGAGGCGAGGCTTTCCATCTTGGGGTTGTGCGGCAGGGGGGGGCGGGTGCTCAGGAACATGGCGCGGTGGGCCAGGTTGACGGCCTCGTCGCCCAGGCGCTCCAGGTTGACCGTGATGCGCTGGCCGCCGATGATGGTACGCAGGTCCCTGGCCATGGGCTGGTCGAGGGCGAGCAGCTCCAGGGTGAAGTTGTCGAGCTTGTCCTCGAGCGTATTGATGGCCGCATCGCCGACGATGACTTCCTCGGCCAGGTCGGCGTCGCTTTCAAGGAACGCCTTGACCGCCTTGTGGACGGCCGACTCGGAGAGCGCGGCCATGCGCAGGACTTCGACCTTGAGATCTTCGAGCTTTTTTGAAAAATGTGCACGCTGTTCCATATATCCTCCGGGCCTTGTTTCGGACTGTCCGAACCCGCTTTGTTGTCCTTTGCCTGAACGCCTGATGCCGTGACGCCGCCAGAGCTTTTGACGGCCAATCCCGCCTAGCCGAAGCGCCCGGTGATGTAGTCCTCGGTCTGCTTGTTGCTCGGCTTCGTGAACATGGACTTGGTGTTGTCCACCTCAACGAGCTTGCCCATGTAGAAGAACGCCGTGCGGTCGGAAACGCGCGCCGCCTGCTGCATGGAGTGGGTGACTATGATGATGGTGAAGTCTTTTTTCAGCTCGTGGATGAGGTCTTCGATCTTTTGCGTGGCGATGGGGTCGAGGGCGGACGCGGGCTCGTCCATGAGCAGCACCTCGGGCTGCACGGCCAGGGCGCGGGCGATGCACAGCCGCTGCTGCTGGCCGCCGGAGAGGCCCAGGGCGGAGGTGTGCAGGCGGTCCTTGACCTCGTCCCACAGGGCGGCGCCCTTGAGGCTCTCCTCCGCAACCTGTTCTATGAGCGCCTTGTCCTTGATGCCGTTGACGCGCAGGCCGTAGGCCACGTTCTCGAAGATGGTCTTCGGAAAGGGGTTGGGCTTCTGGAACACCATGCCGATGCGGCGGCGCAGGGACACCACGTCGAGTCCCGGAGCATAGATGTCCTCGCCGTCGAGCTCCATCCGGCCCACCACCCGCGTGCCGGGGATGAGGTCGTTCATGCGGTTGATGCACCGCAGATAGGTGGACTTGCCGCACCCGGACGGTCCGATGAGGGCCGTGACCCGGTTCTGCTCAAACTCCAGGCTGATGTCTTCCAGGGCCTTGAAGTCTTCGTAATAGAAATCGAGGTTGGTGGAAGCCACCTTGATGGCGTTGTTCATGCCGCTACAATCTCCCATGTGGAATAGTTGATACACCGCCCTTGGAGGCGGTTGAATCCACGCTGTCTATATGGGTGCGGTTACGTCTGCATGACTCCGGCGTTACGATTGCGTGACGGAAAACGGCCTACCGCGCCACGGACGCCCGGAGGCGAAGCGTATTGCCCTCCCGCTCCAGGACCGGCGTGCCCGCCGCGCGGGCCGTGTCGCGAAAGTGAATGACGAAGCGCATCCGGTCCGGGTGCGCGCCGACGACCACATGACGGACAGGCCCCTTGTCCTTGCGCAGGACGTTGGGACCGTTAAAACGCCAGGGACCGATGAGGTCCAGCACCAGCCTGGCCGGAGAGGAAAGGATCATGGTGTCCGCCTTGCCCACGGGGCGGTCGCAGGAAACGGTCAGGACAAGGCCGTCCGGCGAAGTCTCAAGCGCGATCGAACGGATGACTCCCGGCGCACCCTTGGTCGGTGCGGGCTTGGGCGCGGGCTTGGGTGCGGGCTTGGGCGCGGGGACCGGTGTTGATTCGGGTGCACGGGCGGACTCTGCGCCGGGGGCAGTCTCGGCTTGTTGCGCGGACGCGGTGGCCTGCTCCGGCGGAGGCGCGGGCGAGACCGGCTCGTCCGGGGGAAGAGGGTCGTCCTGTTCGGCGTCCACCGCTGCGTCGTCGGCCAGGACAGGGGGCAGCACGGTCCTGTCCACATCCATGCGCACCTGACTGGGCGCGCTCGCCCCGGCGGACTCGGCAGCCATTCCTGCGCCATGGTTCAGAAAAAAAACAGCCAGTCCGGCCATGGTCAGCACCGTGGCCAGCCAGATGCGTTGCCCCGTGTTCTTCGTCATATGTCTCCCTTCCGATACGTCTTCGCGAATGGGATATATACTGGAAACCGGATTGAAAGGCAAAGGACGAGCGAGGCGCAAGACCATGTCGCACGAGGCGGGTCGGGTCACAGCCCCTCGTAGAATCCGGCCAGTCGCAGCGCCACGACGCGGTCGGACCAGCGCTCCACCATGAACCGGCGCGACGCACGGCCCACGGTCCGGCACAGGTCGCGGTCCAGGGCCAGCTCGCGCAGCCGGGCTTCCAGCTCCTGCCGGGTGGAGGCCAGCACCCAGGGCAGGGCATCGGTCCCGGCGAACCGGGCCACCTGCTCCCTGTTCCAGGCATCAAGCCCGGCGATGACCGCCAGCCCCTGGGACAATCCTTCCAGGCTGCTCACCCCGTAATAGCCCTGCATGTGGTCGAAGAGCACATGGCACTGCCGCTTGCGGGCCAGGCACTCGGTGTTGGGCACGTCGTCGATCAGGTCGACGGCGATGTCCACCTCGATATCGGCGGCGTCGCCGGAACGGCCCGGGCCTTTGGCCTCGCCGGTCAGCGTCTGCACCGCGGCCAGGAAGTCGTCGGTGTTCTTCAGGTCCTTGCGGGTGGGCGAGTGGCAGACGCGCAGCGGTCCACCCTGGTCGAACCGCCCGGCCAGCGGGGTGAACAGCGGCTCGTCCACCGGGACCATGTTGGGCAGCCATTGCGCCTCTGGCAGCAGTTGCATCAGGTCCGGCGTGCTCACCAGCAGGTTGGCCCGCCCACGACGCGCGTATTTGTCGCGGAAGGATTGCGGGTTCGAGCGAAAGTCGTGATGGCCGTGGTGATGATGGACCACCGCCTTGCCGCGCAGGTGGTCGGCGGGCAGATGCGGGCCAAAGGGCTGGTGCTCGTCGCAGGTCATGTGGAAGTGAAAGACGTCCGCTTGGCGCATGAGATCGCCCAGCTCATCCAGCCCCGCCGCGTCGAGGTCGGGCAGGTGGAGGTCCTTCTCCCAGGCGTGGGTGTAGCGGGTCTCCAGCGTGGCCAGCCGCGCCGTGTGCGGGGTGTGCCTGTTGAGCGCGCGGCAGAACTGGATGGCTGTCCCGGCCGGGTCGTTGACGGCGAGCATGAGGATGTTCATCCGGCGTTGTCCTTGCCGTAGACCACGCGCACGGCGTCGATGAACTCGCGGACCTCGTCAGCCGAGGCGGCCGCGCCGGGCAGGTCGCCCTGCAGCGCCGCCTGCTCCATGGCCGCGCCCAGCTCCGTGAGCCGGGGAAATCCGTAGGACGTCCCGTTTCCCTTGAGCCGGTGGCCGACCATGCGCACGCCCTCGGCGTCGCCCGCGGCCATGGCCCTGCCCGCCGTGGCGAGGTCTTCGCGTACCAGCTCGAAATACCGGCCCATGATCTGCTCAAGGGCAGGGTCGACGGTCACTGTGAAAGTCTTCATGCGCCTCCCCGCGCTATGGTTTCTTCGGAGTGTCCTTTTCCACCGCGTGCAGCTCGGCCCCCTTGTCGCCGCTCAGGTCCAGGCTGTCGAACCCCTTGGTCTCGGGCAGGCGGACCGTGAAGGAACGCAGGGCGTCCAGGCGGGCCGTGGCCGGGTCCATGGCGCAGTCGAGCACGTGGCCGCCGCCCTTCCTGTCGCTCGTCAGAAAATGCCAGTGGAATCCGGGCACGTTGACCCCCTTGACGAAAGGCGGCGAGTAGTAGCCCACCAGGGTTCCCTGCCCCGTGAACTGGACCACAACCTGCTCCTTGACCACCTGGGCCAGGGGCGCATAGGGCGCGTTCTGCCGGGGGATGGCCCGGGCCTTGACAAAGGGGAAGCGCCCGTCAATGCGGATGGCGTAAAAGATGTTGCGCGTGGGCAGGGCCTGCTCCACCGCCTGGTTGAGCCCCTCCAGAGACATGATCTTGCCCAGGGTCAGGATGGTGTCTTCCTCGAAGAAGGAGACCGTGGCAAAGGGGGTCTTGGAGGAATCCGCCGGGATGTCCGCCCTGCCGCCCGCGGCCACGTGGTAGGCCTGGCCGTCGAGGAGCACCAGCTCGCCGTCGAGCCCGTCCAGGGTTCCCAGCCCGAAGTCGCCCTTGTACTTGATGTCCTCCAGGGTCATCCGGCCGTCGTAAAGCCCGGCCAGGAGCGCGTCGATGGTCGAGAATTGAAAGAGCGCGTCACCCGCTGCGGCCCCGCACGGCAACAGCAGCCCCAGGCACAGGCACAGGACCTGAATGAATCGTTTGACGGACGTGGTGGACATTATTTCTCCGGTTCAGAACCTGGTTCCGAGGTTGCCGCCGTTGTCGAGATTCTCAAAGGCGACCTGACGCAACCGCTTGAGCCATATCTCGCCGGTATGGGTGTTGTAGAGGATTTTCCGGCCCTGGCTGCCGCCGACGTCCTGCGCCGAGAGTTCGAGCCGGGCGAACTTCAGGAGCTTGCGGGCCATCTCGACGTTGCGCCGCCCGATGTCGTAGGAGGTGTACTCCATGCCGCGCACCGCGATGCCCGACGAACCGCCGAAAAGCTTGAGCACCAGCTCGCGCCGGGGCACGCCGACTTTATCCATTGATTCGAGCATGTTCTGGAGAGCGGTGTCCACATAACGGCATATCTGCGGCTCGGGAGCGCCGCGCTTGGCCTCGGAGCTGTCCGGCAGGAAGGCGTGGCAGACGGCACCGATGCCCATCTTCGGGGCGTGCATGGTCACGGCCACGCACGAGCCGAGCACCGTGGTCACCAGGGTGGGCTGTACGCCGAAGAAACAGTCGCCTGTCTGCAGGAAGACCTTGGGAAGCCCCTGTCCAAGCCCCTTCATGGTTCACTTCTCATGTGGTCGGATCATCCTTTCACGTGGTTCGCCGCCAGTCTCCAATCTGGCCTGTGGCGCGCTCCAAGTCAACCCCGGACCTTTGCCTTGGACAACTCCGAGGTGACGAACTGGCTGAGGATCAGGGACAGCCCGCTCAGGAAGACCGCCCCGAAGAACACGGCCCGGTAGTTGGCCAGCCAGAGCAGGCCGCCCAGGGCCGGGATGAACACGGCGGCGACGTGATTGATGGTGAAGCCCACGGCCATGCCCGAGGCGATGTCTCCGGGATCGGCGATCATAATGAATATACCATAAAATCACCTACTGTGTATGTAGGTAATTTAAATAGATGTACTTTTAATTAGTATGTATACTTCTATTTTGAGTATATGGTTTTTCAAGATTGGTTTGATGTGCAATCATGATCAAATTTTTAGTTCATCTAGTTTGAGCATACAATCTTGACCCTTCGGATCTCGCTTAGGAGTCTAGTTCTATCCACCACTTTTCGCCCTCTTCCATCGGCATAGCCAAGGCAGTCCACCTGGTAGCCGTTTCCTCGC
>CAMYLL010000145.1 GCA_947259235.1 uncultured Pseudodesulfovibrio sp.
GCCCGCGCAAGCTGGCACGGTTGCACAAGACGTTTCCGGGCACGGTCATGATCGCCGCTCACATGGGGGGCTACCGGCACTGGGAATACGCCCTGGAGCACCTGGCCGACACCGAGGTGCTCGTGGATTCCTCAAGCACACTGGACTTCGTGGACGATACTCTGCTGACGCGTCTCTACCAGACCTTCGGCTGCCATCGTATCCTCTTCGGCAGCGATTATCCCCTCTTTGATCCAGGAGACGAGATCGAACGGCTGCGCTCCCGGCTCAGGCTCTCGTCGTCCGAACTTGATCTCATCCTGAGCAACGCCGCATCCGGGCTTTCTGAAGCATAGGCCTTGACCTGAATCGCCACTTGGTTTTTCCAAAAAAGCTGTTGATACAAACGGCGAACACCATGTAATGAAGGTGTATCCGAGGCAACAATCCTGGAGGAAAAGACGAACATGAAAGGCATCATAGGCGCTTTGCTTTCATTGCTTCTGCTGCTTTCGCTGGCCGCATGCGGCACGAAAAACTATCAGATCACGACCAAGACGGGCAAAACCTTCACTACGCAGGGAGCGCCCGAATATGACATGGAGAGCGAGACCTACCGGTTCACCAATGAGGAAGGTCAGGAAGTGATCCTCAACCAGGCTGACGTGGACGTCATGCAGGAACAGACCAAATAGACAGCCTCACATGAACGCACGAAGCCCCCGGCCTGATTGGTCGGGGGCTTTTTTTACATCCGTTGTGTGCGCGATCAGATGAGGTCGATGATGGACCCGAAACCCGGATCGAAAAGGCGCTTGTAGGTACGGATGACGAAACCGTCCGTCATGCCCGAGAGATAATCGCACAGCATGCGCCGTCGCTCATGCTCGCCCCGGCTCAGGATGGCCGTGTGGTAATGATCGGGCAGCAGTCGGTAATCGGGCTTGGGCGAGGAGACATACTCCCTCTCGAATACGGTGAACACCTTGCGCAGGATGTTGCCGCCCTTGTATTCGAGCTGGTGTACCTGCGGGGTACGAAAGACGAGATCAACGGCGAGTCGTTGCAGCAGCCCGCAAAGAGCCGCGGCCTCGGGATCGACCGAGATGTCGAATCGGTAGCGGTTCGTCGAATCAGACAGCCCGTTTTCCCGCGTGACCAGGGTCGTGGCGTGGATGAACCGGCCTATGAGCCGGGCCAGGAACGCGCTGAAGGAATCGTCCATGACCGCATCGCACAGCTCGTCCATGAACGTGAGCACAGAGGAATCAAGCCTGTCGCCCTGCCCATCTGTCCAGTTGCGTATCTTCTTGACCGAAATGAACCCGGCTCGGATACCGTCGTCCATGTCGTGAACCGAATAGGCGATGTCGTCGGCCCAGTCCATGATCCGGCATTCTATCGACTTGAAGGCGTTGAGTTCGCCCTCGGAAGCGAAAAGGCTCTTGAAGGAAACATCCGGGCTGACGAAGTCGAGGATGTCCTTCTGGAAATCATAGAGAAAATGATTCTTTTTCTCTTTGGAGTCGCTGAAGAGCGTCTTGTACTTGAGCAGACCGTCGAGGAAGGCACGGGTCGGATTCATTCCCGTCCAGGTGGACTTGTCGCGGTAGAAGAGGTCTGCCAGGATTCGCAGGTTTTGGGCGTTGCCCTCGAATCCGCCCGAAGGAAGCATCACGGTGTTGAGCACCTGCTCGCCCGCGTGGCCGAAGGAAGGGTGGCCGATGTCGTGGGCCAGGCAGACGGATTCGACGAGGTCCTGGTCGATGTGAAACCCGTCGTTCAGTTCGGCCGACGACCGGTTGAGGTGATTGACGATGGAGCGGCCTATCTGGGAGACCTCGATGGAATGGGTCAACCGGGTGCGGTAGAAGTCGAACTCGCCGGACAGGAAGACCTGTGTCTTGGATTGCAGACGGCGAAAGGCCGGGGAATAGATGATCCGGTCACGGTCCTGTTCAAAGGGAGTGCGCCCCTTGCCGTGTTTGGACTGCCCACGGCCGATACTCTCGGTATCGAAATCGTTGTAGAAGGAATTGTTCACTGACGCCTCCGTTTGGCCGAAGGTACAGGAATGCGCGCGGGAGATAAAGCCGGACCTAATCCAGCACGCCCGCCATGAGCGGACCTATCCTGCTGGCTGTCTCTGCCTCGGAGGTCGGCAGCATGCCGAGGATGCGGCCGCGATACATGACCGCGATCCGGTCTGCCAGTTGCAGCGCTTCGTTGAGGTCGCCGGTGACCAGGAGCACTCCGGCCATCTTTCGCGCTTCGAGCAGACGGCTCCAGACCTCTTCGGTGGCCGAGACATCTAGCCCCTGCGTGGGCTGCTCGGCAACGATGAATCGAGGCTCCCGGTAAAGTTCGCGGGCCAGAACGGCCTTTTGCAGGTTGCCGCCGGAGAGCTGCCAGGCGAGAGCGTGGATACGCCCGGGCCGGATGTTGAATTTTTCGATGAGTTTCACGGTGTGCCGCTCGGCCCGCTTCTTGTCCAGCCACATTCCCCTCGCGAACCCCTTTCGCGTGGTCAGCAACAGGTTGTCAACGAGGTTCTGGTTGCGAAGGGTGGCCAGCCCGAGCCGGTCCTCCGGAATGTAGCACATGGAGCGGTTCCAGGTGGACTCGGCAAAAAATTTTCGCCACGGCTGGCCCATGATGAAGACCGTATCCAGCGGCGGCTTGACCAACCCAGTGACGGCCTCCACAAGTTCCTTCTGCCCGTTTCCGGCCACGCCCACCACGGCGACTATCTCCCCTCGGCGTACGGAAAAATCAACGTCGGTCAGTCCCAGTCCGGTCAGGTTTCTGACCTCCAGGACGAGAGAACCGAGGTCCATCGGCTGACGGTTCACCTCAAGCAGCACTTCCTTGCCCACCATCCGCGAGGCGAGATCCGCCTTGGACTCTATGGCGGACGGGTCAAGCTCACCCTCGATCCTGCCGCGTCGCAGAATGGCGATCTCGTCGGCCAGAGCAATGACCTCTTCGAGCTTATGGCTGATGAAGATGATGGACTTGCCCTGCTCCGTCATCCGCCACAGTGCCTCGAACAGCCTGTTGGTTTCTTCGGGAGTGAGCACGGCGGTCGGCTCGTCGAAGATCAGAATCCGGCTCTCGCGGTACAGGAGCTTGAGGATTTCCACCAGCTGCCGCTCGCCCATGGACAGATCGCAGATGTAGTCCGAGGCGTCCACGTCGAGCCCGTAAGACCTGGCCAGCTCGTTGACCCGGCTCTCCATCTCCTTGGGGTTGATGAAGAAGGCCCCCTCCTGCCCGAGGAGGACGTTCTCGGCCACGGTCATGGAATCCACAAGCATGAAGTGCTGGTAGACCATGCCGATGCCCGCGGCTATTGCGTCCTTGGACGAGGAGAACTTGACCGGCACGCCGTCCACCTCAATGGTCCCTTCGTCAGGCTGGTAACGACCGGCGAGCATGCTCATCATGGTGGACTTGCCCGCGCCGTTTTCGCCCAGGAGAGCCTTGATGCGTCCGGGGTAGATATCAAGGGATATGCCGTCGTTGGCAACCACCTTGCCGAACCGCTTGGTCACACCCTTGAGGCTGACCACGGGAGCGGCGTCCTCCGGCAGAGGCCGGACCCGGGCCGGACGGACGAATGCGCTTGTCGTCATCTGCCTAGCCCTCCGGCTCGATGTTTGTGCCAAGAGCCGCCGGGGCATCGATGCGCCGTCCGCGCCAGGCGGAAAAGATGAGGACGATGATGGTCAGCAGGTACGGCAGCATCAGCAGCAGCGACGACGGCAGATGGGTCCCCATGGCCTGAAGCCGCAACTGGAAGGCCATGACTCCGCCGAAGAGATACGCTCCGGCCACGGCGCGCCCGGGACGCCAGAAGGCGAAGATGACCAGGGCCACGGCGATCCAGCCGCGTCCTCCGGCCAGTCCGTTGGTCCACAGGTGCGTATAGGCCAGCGAGAGATAGGCCCCGCCCAGTCCCATCAGGAACCCGCCGGCAATGACGGCAAAATAGCGCAGGGCGATGGGCTTGAGCCCGACGGCGGCTGCGGCGGCCGGCATCTCGCCTGTAGCGGCCACATGCAGCCCGAGGCTCGTGCGCCGAAAGAAGAACCAGAAAACAAAGGGGACCACGAAAGAGACATACACGAGCATGTCATGCCTGAAGAAGATGTCGCCGATGACCGGGATGGAGGAAAGCAACGGGAAATCGAAGGGGGTGAAGCCCGGTGCGGGCAGGCCGACATAAGGCACGCCCAGAAAATTGGTCAGGCCCAGGCCGAAGATGGTCAAAGCCAGTCCTGAGACCACCTGATTGCCCAGGCAGGTGATGCAGACAAATCCGTGCAGGGAGGCAAACGCCATGCCCGCCGTGCCGCCTGCGAGGAAGGCGAGCCAGGGAGACCCCGTGTAATAACTCGTCAGATACGCGGCCAGGGCGGCCACGGACATGATGCCCTCCACGCCGAGATTGAGCACGCCGCCCTTCTCGGTCATCATCTCGCCCAGGGTGGCGTAGAGTATGGGCGTGCCGGACTGAACCGTGGCGGCAAAGAGCGGTATCAGGAATTCCCACATGGCCGCTTACTCTCCCTTGGTTCGCGTTACGCGTTCGAGCCGATACATCAGGAAGAACTGTCCGGCCAGAACCACCAGCAGGATCATGCCCTCCATGATCACGCCGAAAGCCGCCGGAATCTGGAGTTCAAGCTGGAGATTCTCCACGCCGACGCGCAACGCCGCCAGGAGAAAGGAGCCAAAGGCGATATTCAACGGCTCAAGCCGCGCCAGCCATGCCACGACGATGGCGGTGTAGCCGTAGCCGACCATCAGACTGGGCTGAAGACGGCCGAGCACAGCCGAGGTTTCGATGCACCCGGCCCAGCCGGAAAAGCCCCCCGAGAGGCACATGACGAACATCACCAGCATGCCGTATCGGATCTTGGCGTACCGGGCCACCCGGACGCCCTCGCCGCTTGCCTTGAGCTCGTAACCAAGGCGGGTGAAGCGCATGAACGCCCACAGACCGATTCCAACCACCGCACAGAACAACAGGCCCCAATGGACACGGCTGCCGCCTATGCCCTGGATGACAGCCCCGGAGGTGAATTCCGGCGTCATGGGGAATCCGAAGCTCGTCGGGTCCTTCCAGACGCCGAAGACCATGTAGTCGAGCAGAAGGATGGCGATATAGTTGAGCATCAGGGTAGAGATGATCTCGTTGACCCGCAGCTTGAGCTTGAGCACTGCGGGAATGAAAGCCCATATGCCCCCGAGGACGAAGGCCATGATGAACATCAACGGCATCAGGAAATAGCCCGGCAGGTCGGGAAAACTCAGGGCCATCCATGTAGCCCCGATGGCCCCCAGGGCAAACTGTCCCTCGGCACCGATGTTCCATATCTGCATCCGAAAGGCCACGGCCACGCCCAGCGAACACAAGAAAAGCGGGATTGCCTTGAGCAGCGCGCCTTCAAGCGCCCAAAGATTGCCGAAGCTCCCCTGCCAGAGGATGTTCAACCCGTGGAGGGCGTCCTTGCCCTGCCCCGCCAGGAGCAGCGCGCTCACGCCCAGCGAAAAGAGCAGGGCGCCCAGGAATATGACCAGGGCGCCCCACTTCCAGGGTTCATCACGTTTTCTTATTTTCAGTATCATGTGTCCGAGTCTTTACTCGGCCGACCCGACAACGCCTTCCACAAACCAGGTCATGCCGAGCAGGTCGCCATCGGGAACGGTGACGCCCTCGGCCACGATGACTTCGCCCTTCTGGTTCTTGAGAGGACCGGCGAAGATGGTGTCCTTGCCCGCCTTGAGCTCGTCACGCTTGGCCATGACGCTGGTCTTGACGTCCTCGGGGACCATCGGACCCATGGGGGCGATGTCGACAACGCCGTCCTGCATGGACCACCACATGGACTGGTTGCCCTGCCAGGAACCGTCGCGGACCTGTTCCACGGTCTTGATGTACATGGGGGCCCAGTTCCAGATGGCGGAGGTCAGGTGCGCCTTAGGCGCGAAGGAGGACATGTCGGAGTTGTAGCCGACGCAGTAAGCGCCCGCTTCCTGAGCAGCCTCCTGGGGAGCCGGGGAATCCTGATGCTGAGCGATGACGTCGCAACCGGCGTCGAGCAGGCTCTTGGCGGCGTCCTTTTCAAGGGCCGGGTCATACCATGTCTTGGTCCAGACAACGCGGACTTCGGCCTGGGGATTGACCTCGCGCACGCCGATGGTGAAGGCGTTGATGCCGCGGATGACCTCGGGAATGGGGAAAGCAGCCACGTAGCCCAGCTTGTTGGACTTGGTCATGGCGCCCGCCACCAGGCCGGTCAGATAACGCGACTGGTAGATGCGGCCGAAGTAGTTGTTGACGTTTTCGGACTTCTTGAAGCCGGAGCAATGCATGAAGTCGACGTTGGGAAATTCCTTGGCGACCTTGATGGTCGGGTCCATGTAGCCGAAGCTGGTGGTGAAGATGATGTCGAAGTCCTTGCGGGCCATGTTGCGGATGACGCGCTCGGAATCGGCACCCTCGGGCACGGATTCGACATAGGAGGTGGTGACGAAGTCAAGCGCCTCGACGGCCTTGCGGCCCAGGTCATGGGCGTAGGAGTAACCGGCGTCGCCCACGGGGGAAACATAGACGAAGCCCGCCTTGATGGTCTTGGCGGCTTCAGGAGCGGCAGCCGGAGTTTCGGGCTGGGCGGCGGCAGGCTCCTCGGCCTTCTTCTCCTCCGGAGCGTTGGAACAGGCGAACAGAGACAGCATCAGCGCCATCGAAGCGGCGGATACAAAAAACATTGGGGCTGTACCAGATAACTAG
>CAMYLL010000146.1 GCA_947259235.1 uncultured Pseudodesulfovibrio sp.
GCCGCCCTGGTTCTTGCCTACATCATGTTTCTTGAGTCGGCCCGGATGGAGAAGCAGATCGATGAGGATCTCAGACAGCACGGCCTGGGCGACCCCGGCGCCGACGACCTGGGTGACCTCGCGGCCAACTATATTCGTGCACAGATGGCCCGTGTGGCCAAGGACGTCAACGAGGACAAGGTCAAGGGCAACGCCTGAGGCTGATAACGTCCGGCTGTCTTCAACGGGTTCTTATGGCATGACTTCGGTCCGCCGAGCCTTCCTGGGCAGCCTGGAGGTGTTTTCCTCACAACCGGCCGGGCTTGCCGACCACCCTCGAACGCGAAAAGGCCCGCTCTTCCATGTGAAGAAGCGGGCCTTTTCGCGTTCGACTTTCAAAAGTGGGCTACAGGTCCTCGACAACCAGCGGTTCGCCCTTTTCCGGGGCCAGCCTGAGGGAGAGGGCGTCCTTGGCGCAGGACTCCACGCACACGCCGCAGCCCATGCATCGTTTGGAGCGGATGAAGGCCGTGCCGTTGCGGAAGCCGATGGCCTTGAACTGGCACTTTCCGGCGCACTCGCCGCAGGCCACGCACAGCTCCTCGTCCACCTCGGCCAGATAGCCTGAGGAACAGAGCTTCTGCACGCCCATGCGCTGGGCCTTCATGGCCCCGCAGCAGCAGGAGCAGCAGTTGCAGATGGCGTAGAACCGGCCGAGCATGACGTCCTTGAAAAAGGCGTGTGCCACATGCCCCCGGGCGTTCTCCGCCTTGAGGATGCGCACGGCCTCGTCGGCGTCGATCTCGCGGGTCTTGTCGGGATGGTGCTCCAGCATGAAGGAGCCGAAGGGCTCGCCGATGAGCAGGCAGACGTCGGTGGGTGTGCAGGGGTTTTCCATGCCCGCTCGGCAAGGGCAGTCGAGCAGGACGATCTTTTCGGGATTCCTGAGCACTATCTCACGGGCGCGGGTGTAGGGCAGCACATGCTCGGACACCGCAGTGTTCACGGGCCGGTTGAGCCTGACGAGCTTGGTGGCCTCGGCCAGGGGCATGGCCTTGCCGTGGTAAGTGTCGGCAAAGGTCGGTTTTTTCTGATCGGGGTCGCCGGTCCTGTTCGTCTTGGACGGATTGAAGGGGGAGTGGCGGTCGATGAGCAGGACCAGGGGAGCCATGAGATAGCGCCACCATGCTTTCTTGTCCCCCGCCATGCCGATGTATTGGTAGGCGAAGCGGCCGTAAAAGTATCCGTGGAGCCAGTCAAAGAGGGACAACCCCTGTTCCCGGGCCATGCGATAATAGTTTCGGGTCGATTTCTTGATGAAGGGCATGTCCGTCCGTCGCTGGTTGGGTTTGAAGGTGTGTGCGATTCTACTCGCAGCCGGGGCAAAGTCAACGCTTCGACTGAGAAAAAGGGGAAGCCCGCAGTGCGGACCTCCCCTGTGGACGGAGTGTGTTGTCTTGAAGTCTAGTCGACCTTCTTCTTCCTGCCTTCCTCGCGGTGGCGGACCAGGGCGGAGAGGGACAGCTTGCGCAGCCTGACGGATTTGGGCGTGACCTCGACCAGCTCGTCGTCCTTGATGAAGTTCAGGGCGTATTCGAGGGTCATGGGCTTGACCGGGGTCAGGATGACGGCCTCGTCCTTGCCCGAAGCGCGCATGTTGGTCAGCTTCTTTTCCTTGGCGGGGTTGACGTTGATGTCGTTTTCCCTGTTGTGCTCGCCGATGATCATGCCCTCGTAGATGGGGTCGCCGGGCACGATGAAGATGCGGCCGCGCGGTTCGAGGTTGAACAGGCCGTAGGCCACGCCCTTGCCTGCGCGGTCGGCCACCAGGGAGCCGGTGTAGCGCGACGGGAAGTCGCCACGGTACTCGCCGTAGCCTTCCAGGTAGGAGTTCATGATGCCGGTTCCCTTGGTGTCGGTCAGGAACTCGTCGCGGTAGCCGATGAGGGAGCGGGAGGGGACAGAGAATTCGAGGCGCACGCGGCCTGTGCCGTGGTTGACCATGTTGGTCATGCGCGCCTTGCGGGCCGAAAGCTTCTCGGTGACGATGCCCATGAAGTTCTCGTCGCAGTCCACGTAGAGGTGCTCGATGGGTTCGAGCTTGGCGCCGTTTTCATACTTGTAGATGACCTCGGGGCGGCCAACGGAGAGCTCGAAGCCCTCGCGGCGCATCTGCTCCACCAGAATTGCCATCTGGAACTCGCCGCGTCCCTTGACGATGAACGCCTCGCGGGTTTCGGTCATCTCCACCTGGATGGCCACGTTGAGCAGGGTCTCCTTGTGGAGCCTGTCGCGGATCTTGCCGGCCTGGACGAGCTTGCCCTCGGTCCCGGCGAGAGGGGAGGTGTTGATGCCGAACTTCATGGACACGGTGGGCTCGTCCACGGTGATGCGCGGCAGCGCCTTGGGGCTTTCCTTGGTGCAGATGGTGTCGCCGATGTGGACATCTTCGATACCCGCGATGACGATGATGTCGCCCGGTACGCAGATTTCCGTGGGCACGACCTTGAGGCCGTCGTAGGTCTGGAGCTTGGTCAGCTTCAGCGGGATGGTCCGTTCGCCTTCGGTCAGGCAGACCAGGGCGTCGTTGGACTTGACCTTGCCGTGGTGCACCCTGCCGATGGCCAGGCGGCCCAGGTAGTCGGAGTAGGAGAGATCGGAGATGAGCATCTGGAAGGGTTCGTTCGCATCGTGGACCGGACCGGGAACCTTGTCGACGATCATGTCGAGGAGGATGTGCAGGTTTTCTCCGCGCTCCTCGGCGGTGGCCATGGCGATGCCGTCGCGGCCGACGGCGTAAAGCAGGGGGAAGTCGAGCTGGTCCTCGCGGGCGTCCAGGTCGATGAAGAGGTCGTAGATTTCGTTGAGCACTTCGTCGGGCCGGGCGTCCTGGCGGTCTACCTTGTTGATGACGACCATGATGGAGAGGCGCTGCTCGAGGGCCTTCTTGAGGACGAAGCGGGTCTGCGGAAGCGGGCCTTCGGAGGCGTCGACCAGGAGGATCGCGCCGTCGGCCATGGACAGCGAGCGCTCGACCTCGCCGCCGAAGTCGGCGTGACCGGGAGTGTCGATGATGTTGATCTTCACGCCCTTCCAGTTGACCGAGCAGTTTTTGGCGGCAATGGTGATGCCGCGTTCGCGCTCAAGGTCCATGGAGTCCATGATGCGATCATCGACGCTCTGGCCTTCTCGGAACAAGCCGGATTGTTTGAACATGGCGTCCACGAGTGTGGTCTTGCCGTGGTCAACGTGTGCGATGATTGCGATATTGCGAATTTTTGCATTGGTGGTCAGTGTACTCATTGTGACTCCGATAATATGTAATGGGCGCACGTGCGCAGGGAAGCGGTTAACCGAAAGTACGGGCGCTGGCAAGGGGAGAGTTTGCGTATTTGGGATTATTCCGTTTGAATCCGTTTGGATTTGGTATAGTTTGGGCGCGACCGACTATCGTTACATATAATGTGGAGACTCGCATGACACCCAGTACGCCCTCGCTCGGCAAGGTCATCACTACAGCGCTCATTGTCACGGGAAACATGGTGGGCGCGGGGATTCTCGCCCTGCCGATCAATATCGGCCCGGCGGGGTTCCTCCCGGCGGTGTGCGGCGCGCTGGGCGTTTGGGCGCTCATGACCTGCACCGGGCTGATCATAGCACGTCAGCCCTTTCTCAGCCAGAACAAGGATGCCGACCTGCCTTCGTTTTTCGAGGTGGTCCTCGGACCGGTGGGCAAGTGGGTCAGCGTGGCGGCCAACCTCGTCATTTTCTACGGGCTGCTCACGGCCTATCTGGCCGGTGTCGCTTCCGTCCTGGTGGAGTCCCTGGGCGTGGCGGTCCCCGGCTGGGCCGCCCTTGCGGGATATTTCTGCGTGGCCACGCTGCTCGCCTCTTTTGGCGACGTCGTCCTGCGCAAGAGCAACGCGTTTTTCATGACCGTCATGTGGTTGCTCTTCGGGGCGCTGGTGCTCATGGTCCTCCCGCATTACAAAGGGGGCGACCTGCTGGCCGCGGACATGCGGTTATTCGCTTCCGGGTTGCCCATCCTGGTGGTGGCCTTCAATTTCCATAACGTGGTGCCGACCCTGTGCCGCGTTCTCGATCATGACCGCAAATCCATCACCCGCGCCATTTGGCTCGGGTCGGGGCTGGGCATGGCCATGACCCTGATCTGGACCGTGGCCGTCATGGCCACGCTGCCCATGGAATCCTCGACCGGCATTGATATTCTCACCGCATTCAAGGATAACGTTCCGGCCACCGTGCCCCTGGACCAGCTCATCAGGTCCCCGCTCTTTTCCAAGGTGTCCATCGGGTTCGCCGTGGTGGCCATGACCACGTCGTACATGGCCACGGGCGTCGCGCTCCTGAGCTTTCTCAAGGACGTGGGCGGCTCTTATCTGAGGAGCCGGGTGCTGACGTGGCTGCTCGCTTTCGTCCCGCCGCTGGCCGTGGGCGTGCTGTACCCCAATATCTTTCTGGAGGCTCTCAACGTCGTGGGCGGACTGGGCGTGGGAACGCTCTTCGGCATTTTGCCGGGGCTCCTGCTCATCAGACAGGGCGCGCCCGGTTCGCGCAGGCGATTGGCCGGTTGGTTCGTGCTCGTGTTTTTCAGCTTTGTCCTGCTGGTCGAGATGGGCCAGGAACTGGGCATGCTCAATATCAGTCCCGATGCGGAATACTGGAACTCAATAAAAATGCGATAAGGAATCAATCATGAACGATTACAGGATGGAACACGACAGTCTGGGCGAGATGCAGGTCCCGGCGGATGCCTATTACGGCATCCAGACCCTGCGCGCCAGGGACAACTTCCACATCACGGGCATCACCTTGTCCCACTATCCCCGTTTCATCACCGCTCTGGCCTATGTCAAACGGGCCGCGGCCGAGGCGAACCTCTCCCTCGGACTGCTTGAGGAGACAAAGTGTCGGGCCATCGTCCGGGCGTGCGAGGAGCTGGTTTCCGGCAGGCTTCACGACCAGTTCGTGGTGGACATGGTGCAGGGCGGGGCTGGGACCTCGGCCAACATGAACGCCAACGAGGTCATCTGCAACCGTGCCCTGGAATTCATGGGCTACGAGCGGGGGCAGTACGAGTATCTCCATCCGCTCAATGACGTGAACATGTCCCAGTCCACCAACGACGTCTATCCGTCGGCCCTGAACATCGCCCTCATCCTCGACCTGCGTGAGTTGATGGAGGCGATGGCGCATCTGCGCAAGGCGTTCAAACGCAAGGGAGACGAGTTCGCGGATGTGATCAAGATGGGGCGCACCCAGCTTCAGGACGCCGTGCCCATGACCCTGGGCCAGGAGTTCACGGCGTGGTCCGTGATGATAGGCGAGGACGTGCAGCGGGTGGATGAGGCTGAAAAACTCGTCTACGAGATCAACATGGGGGCAACGGCCATCGGCACCGGTCTCAACTCCCATCCCGACTACACCCGTACCGTAACGGAAAAACTGGTCGAGATAACCACCCTCAGGCTCACCGCGTCACCCGATCTGGTGGAGGCCACGCAGGACACGGGCGTCTACGTCCAGCTCTCGGGCGTGCTCAAGCGCGTGGCCGTGAAGCTCTCCAAGATATGCAACGATCTTCGCCTGCTCTCAAGCGGTCCCCGCTGCGGCATCAACGAGATCAACCTGCCGCCCATGCAGCCGGGATCGTCCATCATGCCGGGCAAGGTCAATCCGGTCATACCCGAGGTGGTCAATCAGGTGGCCTTTGCCGTCATCGGCCACGACGTCACCGTTTCAATGGCCAGCGAGGCGGGGCAGCTGGAGCTCAACGTCATGGAACCGGTCATCGGCTTCAGCCTGTTTCAGACCCTGAACATGCTCCGGCGGGCCTGCTACACCCTTGCGGACAAGTGCGTCTCGGGAATCACGGCAAACCGCGAGCGGTGCCGCGAGCTGGTGGAGAATTCCATCGGTCTGGTCACGGCTCTCAATCCGCATATCGGCTACGAAAAGTCCGCGGAGATCGCCAAGGAGGCCATGCGCACGGGTGGCTCCGTCTACGAGATAGTCCTGGCCAAGGGATACCTGAGCCGGGAAGACCTTGAGGACATCCTCAAGCCCGAGAATATGGTCAGGCCGAGGTACATATACAAGAAATAAGGACCGAGATTCCCGGTAGCGGGCGACTCTCCATTCAAGGCGGCCATCTGTCCTCATCTTGTTCAGCCCGATGTTGCATGCCTCGATGAAATCCTCCCGGACGCGGGTGTTTATGGAGGCAAAGTGATAGTCCGCCCGGCCTACCGGGGTTCGACTGAAGCTGAAGACGGCTGCTTGCGTAGCATCCATTGCGCCACGTGCCGAGTCGGCTTGACGACTTGTCATTGCACTTGTTGTTATGTATGTTTCTAGACATTATTGAGAAATAATTGGAAGTGTCCGAATCGTATTATAGCAGCGGAGGGGACATGCTTCGTATTCACGTCCTTTTGGCGGGCCTTGTTCTGGTGTTCATGACCGGCTGTGCCTCGCTCAATCCGTTCCCGAGCCATATCTACTCCACCCCGCCCGCAAAGCGGGACACGTCCCGTGTGACTCACGACCCGAAGGTCAAACCGTACACGGTCCTTGGCCGGACATACTACCCGCTGTCCACCGCCGCAGGCTACGACGAGGTGGGCGGCGCTTCCTGGTACGGAGACGACTTCCACGGCAAGAAGACGGCCAACGGCCAGATCTACGATATGTACGGGGTTTCGGCCGCCCACAAGACCCTGCCCCTGGGAACCCGTGTCCGCGTGACCAATCTCGAGAACAAC
>CAMYLL010000147.1 GCA_947259235.1 uncultured Pseudodesulfovibrio sp.
CGGCGTGCAGGAGATGGGAAAGGTGATGCAGGCCGTCCTGAGTGCCCACAAGGGACAGGTCGACGGCAAAAAGGCCAGCGCCCTGGTCAGATCCAGGCTTTCCGCCTAACTCTCCAAACATAGACGGCTCACATGGAGTCCAGATCATTTCAGGTATTGGAGTTCCCGAAAATCCTCGGGGCATTGTCCGGTTTCGCCGTTTCCGAAGCCGGGGCTTCCGCGTGCCTGAAACTCAATCCTTTTGATACCGTTGACGAAGTGGAGAGGGCGTTGACCCTGCTCGGTCAGGCTGCCGCCTGGGCAGGTGAATCATCTTTTTCCATCCGTCCTTTTCCCGCTCTCGACGGTTTGTTCGCCTATCTCGACGGACCGGGCACAGCCCTGGACCAGGACGACCTTTTTGCTCTGAAACAGGCGCTCGACGTAGCCCGCGAGGCCCGCGATTCCCTCGGCAACCATGAAGATCGTGGCTGGGAAATCCTAAGAGAAACGCTTTTCTCCTATGAATGGCCCGCAAAGACCATCTCCGGCATCGGCCGCTGCCTTGACCCCGAGGGGGGCATCAAAGACGCAAGCTCGCCCGCGCTCCTCTCTGTGCGTCAGGAAATCCGGGCCATCCATCAGCGTTGCACGAAGCGGGTCAAGGACTTCATCCTCAGCGAGAACCTGGGACAGGCGCTGCAGGACGAGTTCATGACAATCTCGTCCGATCGCTATGTGCTGCCGTTCAAGGCGAACTACAAGAACAAGACCAAGGGCATAATTCACGACTACTCCCAGACCGGCGAGACCTGCTATTTCGAGCCAATGTTCCTGGTGGAGACCAACAACCGGCTCCAGGAGCTCAAGCGGGAAGAACGTGAAGAAGAATACAAAATTCTGAAATTCCTGACCGAACTCGTCCGTCAGGAGCACCGTGGAGTGCGCGGAGCCTACCTCGGTCTGGTCGCTCTCGACGTGCTCATGGCCAAGGTCGCCCTGGGCTTCGTCTACAATGGCCGGGCCATAGAGATCACCGCCGAAGGATCGCCCAAGCTGATCAAGGCGCGCCACCCCCTGCTGGCTCTGACGGAGGCCGCTGTCCAGCCCATGGACATCGAGCTGCTGGACGGCCAGAAGGCACTCATCATCAGCGGCGGCAACGCGGGCGGCAAAACGGTCTGCCTCAAGACCCTCGGCCTGATCGCCCTGATGTCCTTCGCTGGCCTGCCTGTGCCCGTGGCCGAGGGAAGCAGCCTGCCGCTGTGGACGGACATATTTGTTGTCATGGGCGACGAGCAGAGCCTGGAAGAAAACGTCTCGACCTTCACGGCCCAGATCAAATATTTACGGCGCGTCTGGGAGCACATCGGCCCGCAGACGCTGTTCATCCTCGACGAGTTCGGCGCTGGCACGGACCCGACCCAGGGCGCGGCCCTGGCCCAGGCCGTCATCGACAGCCTGGTGGAGCGCGAGGCGACCTCGCTCATCGCGACGCATTTCCCGGCCCTTAAGGCCTATGCAATGGCGGCCGATTCAGTCAGGGCGGCCAGCGTACTCTTTGATCCCGGAACCAAAAGGCCGCTTTTCCGGCTGGCCTACGATCAGGTCGGCGCGTCCATCGCCCTGGATGTGGCCCGGGAACACGGGCTGCCGCAGGAGATTCTGGAACGAGCCGAAAAGTACCTGCTCCTCGACGGCTCCGACACCTCGGCCGTGCTCGACCGCCTCAACGAGATGGCAGTCAAACGGGAGCAGGAGCTTGATGCGGTCCAGGCGGAGCGGGAAAAGCTGGAAAATAAACGCGCCAAGCTCGAAGTGCGCTTCGAGAAGGAGCGGGGCAAGGTGCTCAAGGATATTCAGACCCAAGCCCAGTCCATAGTCAAGCAATGGCAGGCGGACAAGATCGGACGCAAGGAAACGCGCCGCAAGCTGGCCCAGGTACGTGAACGGGCTCAGGAAATCGGGCCGAAGCCGGCAGCTTCCGCAACGGCGGATCAAACCACTTTTTCCTTCGATGATATTGTCCCGGGTGTGAAAGTATCGTATCTGGCTTGGAACAAAACCGGAACCGTCCTGGAAACCAACGCCCGAAAAAAGCAGGCCAAGGTGGACATCAACGGTGTGGCCATGTGGGTCAAGGCCGAACACCTCGGCCCGGCGGAGCAGACCGAACGCCCGGCTGCCAAGCCAACCGGCGTGGCCGCTGCCGCCCCCTCTGATCTGGTGGTCGAGGTTGACATCAGGGGCAACCGCGCCGACATGGCCCTGAGCATGCTGGAAAGAGCCCTGGACGACGCTTTTCGCAGGGGCGCGGGAAAACTTGAGATCGTTCACGGCCGCGGCACTGGCGCGTTGCGCCGCGAGGTGCATGAATTTCTCAGTCATTATCCGGCAGTGGCCGAATTCTCCATCGCCAACGAAGAACGGGGTGGCGACGGCATGACAGAAGTAACTTTCAAGTAGCCGGTACAACCCGGCGCGGAGGCGCACATGGACAGGAGTGCTGTCGAGGCTGTCAAGGCCCGCATCAGCATCGCGGACATCGTACGCCGCTATGTCGATTTGAAACCCGTTTCAGGACGGTGGATGGGAGCGTGTCCGTTTCATCAGGAAACCAAGCCGTCCATGTCCGTGAATGACGACGAAGGATTTTTCTATTGTTTCGGCTGCCAAGCCTCCGGTGATGTGATTGACTTCTACTCGCGGATCAACGGGTTGGAGTTCCGTGAATCCCTGGAGCAACTCGCGGCAGAGGCTGGAATCGAGATAGGCAACGTGCCCCACGACCCGCACGCGGCCGAGCGCAAGGCCAAAAGCGCACTGTTCCTTGACATGCACGACGAAGCCAACGCCTGGTTCCAGCGGAATCTGAGCCTGGCTGCCGGCGACACGGCCAGACGGTATCTGACCGATCGGGGGATGACCCCGGATGTGATAAAAAAATTCGGACTGGGCTACAGCCCGGACGACTGGCACGGCCTGAACAACTTTCTCAAGGGAAAAGGCCGCACCCCGGATCAGGGCGTTGAAGCCGGACTTCTTTCAAAAAACGAAAAAGGTAATATATACGATAGGTTCCGTGGGAGACTCATTTTTCCCATCCAAAATTTATCGGGCCGGGTCATTGCCTTTGGCGGCAGAATCATTACAGATGGAGAACCCAAGTACCTCAACAGCTCGGATACCCCGATATACAAGAAGGGCGACCACCTGTACGGATTGAACTTGGCACGGTCCACCATGACCCGCACGAAGCGGGCTCTGCTGACCGAGGGATACATGGACGTTATCTCGCTCCATCAGTTCGGCTATACCGACTCCTGCGGGGTTCTGGGCACTGCCCTGACCCCGGAACAGGTGAAGCGGTTGGCCGGGTTTTGCTCGCGCGTGGATCTGGTTTTCGACGGCGACGGAGCAGGGCGCAAGGCGGCGCTCAAGAGCAGCCGGATGATCCTGCTCCAGGGAGTGGCCTGCAAGGTCGTGCTCATGCCCGACGGCGAGGATGTGGACAGCCTGCTCCAGGCCACGGGCACGGAGGGTTTCGAGGAATGCATGGCCCAGGCCCCGAGCGGCCTCGACTTTTGCATGACCACGCTACGCAACGAGTTCGCGCCCAGGGAGATCATGGCCTGGGCAAAAAGTTTTTTGTCGGATCTTTCGGATGCGTCGCTTCAGGCCTACTATCTGCCGCGCATAGCGGGCGGACTGGGGCTTTCCGAGGCTGATTTCAGACGCGACGCAGGCATTGCCGGGGGAACCCGGAGCGCCCCGCCCAGGCCGACCCAGGCGGCCCCTCCGTCTCCAAATGGGGCGCAAGGGCAGGGCGGACAGGGTCGCCAGCGCCTCCCGGCCGTGGGCAAGGAGGACAAGGACGACAGGTATTTTTTGAAATTTCCGATCCAGTACCCGGACTATGTTCAGGCGCTGGCCGCGAAGGGGTTCGAAGGCATCCTCGGCACGCAATGGGCTGTGGCACTCTGGGAAAAGCTCGTCAATGCGCAGCATGGCCAAATACTGAGCCAGCTGAACGAACAAGAGAAGAGCTTCTACATCAGATGCCGCGAAGAGGTGCGGGAGAGCGTGCTCACCGGACGAGAGCTACTGGAAGAATGGGAACATATCTGTAAGAAGATCGCGGATGGACAACAGAGACTTGACAGTCGACAGCTCAAAGAGGCCCTGCACCAGGCGCAACTCAGCGGTGACAAAGAGCGAATAGACGAGTGTTTACGGGCCTTTCAAGAATCTCGCAGGAGGGACGATGAGCAATATTAAGGAAATCCAGCAGATAAAAACCCTTATCGCTGAAGGCAAACAGAGAGGGTTTCTGACATACGAAGAGTTGAGCAAAGCTCTGCCTTCCGACTACAACACCCCGGAACAGCTGGAAGAGATTCACGCCATCTTCGATCAGATGGGCATCGCCCTGGTGGACGATTCCGAAGACGACGATAAAAAGCTCGAAACGGATGACAAGGAACTCGAACTGACGGACAAGGACGATGATTCCGCGGATTATGCATCCCGGAGCACCGATCCCGTACGGATGTATTTGCGCGAAATGGGCGCTGTGCCGCTTCTGGACCGCGAAGGCGAGGTCGTCATCGCCAAGAAGATAGAAAACGGCGAGATGGAGGTTCTGTACTCCCTCATCGAGGTACCTGTGGCCGTGGAGGAACTCATCTCCGTGGGCGAAGACCTCAAGGAAGGCCGGGTCAAGCTCAAGGACGTCGTCAAGACCATCGAGGAAGACGACCCGAGCGAGGACGAGATGAATCAGCGCCAGCGCGTCATCTTCCTGCTCGACGAAGTCAAGAAGCTCTTCAAGAAGAAGCGCAAGTTATACGAAAAGCTGGACTACTGCGCCCAGACGGACAAGCGAGTCTACGGCGTGCAGAAGGACATCCTCGGCTACAAGGACGAGGTGGTCAACCGTCTGCGGGACATCAAGCTCGAAAAGACGCTGATCGATCGCATCATAGAGACCGTCAACGACTATGTGCGCCAGATGCACAACTGTCAGCGCGACCTCTCGGCCTACATCCTTTCCGTGGGGCAGACCAAGCCCGAGATCGAAGAGTTGTTCAAGCAGGTGGACGACCGCACCACCAATCCGGTGGTGGCCGCAGACACCCTGGGCATGACTGTCGAGGAGTTTTTCTCCTTCAAGGAGATGCTCGCGGGCAAGCTGGAAATCATGCACCGGCTCCAGGACAAGTGCTGCCATTCTGTCCATGACCTCGAAGAGGTGCTGTGGCGCATCAAGCGCGGCAACATCTCGGCCATGCGCGCCAAGCAGGAACTCATCCGGGCCAACCTGCGCCTGGTTGTCTCCATTGCCAAAAAATACACCAACCGCGGTCTTCAGTTCCTGGACCTCATCCAGGAGGGCAACATCGGCCTGATGAAGGCGGTGGACAAGTTCGAATACCAGCGCGGCTACAAGTTCTCGACCTATGCCACATGGTGGATTCGCCAGGCCATCACCCGCGCCATCGCGGACCAGGCCCGGACCATCCGTATCCCGGTGCACATGATCGAGACCATCAACAAGCTTATCCGCACCTCCCGCTATCTGGTGCAGGAGCTCGGACGCGACCCCTCCCCGGAGGAGATCGCCGAGCGCATGGACTACCCGCTGGAGAAGGTCAAGAAAGTTCTCAAAATTGCCAAGGAACCCATTTCCCTTGAAACCCCCATCGGAGACGAGGAAGATTCGAGCCTGGGCGATTTCATCGAGGACAAGAAGGCCACGGCCCCGGCCGAGGAGGTTGTCTCCACCAAGCTGGGCGAACAGATCGCCTCGGTCCTGTCCGACCTCACCCCCCGCGAGGAACAGGTCCTGCGCAAGCGCTTCGGCATCGGCGAAAAGTCCGACCACACCCTTGAGGAGGTGGGCAAGCTCTTCAACGTCACCCGCGAGCGCATCCGGCAGATCGAGGCCAAGGCCCTCAGAAAACTCCGCCATCCCGTACGGAGCGCGCTCCTGAGATCGTACTTCGAAAACTAGGCACAACAAGGCCGGGAGAGTCGCCTCTTCCGGCCTTTCTTACACCCCTGACACCACGGAACCACCCCATGGAATTCATCGTCTTCGCCTTCATCGTCCCGGCCGCCGCATACCTCCTCGATTCCGTTTTCGGAGATCCGAAAAAACTGCCCCATCCCGTACGGCTCATCGGCAGGGGGCTCGACCTCTTCGAGGCGTCAGCGCGCCGCGTGGGAATCAATCTTCGTGCCGCTGGATGGGCCGCCGTGCTCGTCTTCTCAGCAGCCGCCTGGGGAATCGCCGCCTATCTGACGGCCATTCCCTACCTTGGCGCTTTCATCGCCATCTATCTGGGCTTTGCCGGGCTGGCCCTGGGCTGTCTCGTCCGCGATACCCGGCGCGTTGCCTCGCTGCTGGACACAGGCGACCTGGACGGGGCGCGCACAGCGCTCTCCATGCTCGTCAGCCGCGACACTTCGGCCCTTGACCCCAACGGCGTCCGCAGAACCCTCGCAGAGACCCTCAGCGAAAACCTCAACGACGGCTTCGTGGCCCCCATGTTCTACCTGACCCTGTTCGGACCGGGCGGCCTGTGGGCTTACAAGGTCGTCAGCACCATGGATTCCATGTGGGGATACAAGACCGAACGGTTCCGCGATCTCGGCCGGGCGGCGGCAAAGACAGATGACTTCCTGGCCTTTATTCCGGCGCGTATCACGGCCAGGCTCCTACTCTTCATCGGTGGCAGACGCGGAATGAACACGGCACAGGCCCGGGCGAACTACGCT
>CAMYLL010000148.1 GCA_947259235.1 uncultured Pseudodesulfovibrio sp.
CGCCGTGGGCGGTGGTCAAAGTGCCTCTGCGGGCCTGGCCGTCGCTGGCGTGGAGGGTGAACTTTCCTGGGTGGCTCATATATTTATACTCCGTTTTTTGGACAGATATCGGCGAGTTCGCAGCCGGTGCAACGCGGGCTGCGCGCGGGGCAGACCTCCCGGCCGAAGTAGACCAGAAAGTGGTTGATTTCTCCCCAGACCTCGCGGGGGAAGAGCGGCATGAGATCCTTTTCGATGCGCACGGGGTCCGAGTTGACAGTCAAGCCCATGCGGAAGGCGAGCCGTTTGACGTGGGTGTCCACGGCAATGCCCTCGTGGACGCCGAAGGCGTTGGACAAAACGATGTTGGCTGTCTTGCGTGCCACGCCGCCCAGGGTGATCAGCTCGGCCATGGTGCGCGGCACTTTGCCGCCGTAGACGTCCATGATGCGCCCGGCTGCGGCCTTGAGGTTCTTCGCCTTGTTTCTGAAGAATCCGGTGGAGCGGACGACGTCCTCTATGTCGGTCACGTCTGCCCCTGCGAGAGACGCTATGTCGGGCCAGCGTTCGAAAAGAATCGGAGTGACCTTGTTCACGCGTGCATCCGTGCACTGGGCCGCCAGGACCGTGGCAACCAGAAGCTCCCAGGCGTTTTCCCAGTCCAGCGCTGGAGCGGGGGCCGGGTAGCGCTTCTTCAGCCGGGAGTGTATCTCTGTGGCGCGTTGCTTGATGTTCATGGGTTCTCCGTTTCTTTGCCGATCACTGGTTAGCATCAGTCAGTCCGGGGCTCAAGCACCAAGTGGTCCCGATACCCTTTGCGCAGGTCGCTGAAAAATGTATCATCAAGCTGGTATTGACACTCATGACACTCTGTGACGACAGCCCCCGGAGGCCGAAATGTCAGAATCATTCATCTATATGACATGCGCCACGGCCAAGGAAGCCGAAGATATAGGAGCCGTTCTGGTGGAGCGCAGGCTGGCGGCGTGCGTCAACATCATCGACGGCATGCGCTCTCTCTACTGGTGGGAGGGCAAAGTGGAGCGGGGTGAGGAGACCGTGCTTATCGCCAAGACCAGGAGCGAACTCGTGCCGGAGCTGACCGAGGCCGTCAAGGCCGTACACGGGTATGAGGTTCCGTGCGTGGTCGCCATGCCCATCGAGGACGGTAACGCGGATTTCCTGACCTGGATTCGCCGGGAGACGAGGTAGGCCTGGGAAGGACCGCGGACGTTGACACGGGACCAAGCCTCACCTTACTGTGCCGACCATCGAAACAGCCATCTTCAGGAGGAAGAATGCAGATCTATATTTCCGGTTCCCTCGCCTTTGACCGCATCATGACCTTCCCGGACAAATTCTCCAATCACATCCTGCCCGACAAGATTCACATCCTCAACGTCTGTTTTCTCGTTGACGGGCTGGAGGAGAAGTTCGGCGGCACGGGCGGGAATATCGCTTACTGCCTCTCCCTGCTGGGGGAGAAGCCAATCCTTCTGAGCCAGGTGGGCAAGGACTTCGCGTCTTACGACGGATGGCTGCACACGCACGGAATCAACGTGGAAGGCATCCGCACAGTGGAACAGGAGTTCACCGCCGGAGCCTATATCACCACGGACAAATCCGACAATCAGATCACCGGCTTCAACCCCGGTGCAATGAAATATCCCAGCCAGTACAATATGACTTCCATCGATCCCGCCGATGCTCTGGGCATCATTTCCCCCGGCAACCTTGGTGATATGATGGACCACCCCCGCTATTACAGGGACAACAAGATCCCGTTCATCTTCGATCCGGGCCAGCAGATCCCGGCCTTCACGGGAGAACAGTTGGCCGAGGCATTTGACGGTGCTGAGATTCTGATCACCAACGACTATGAGCTTGAAATGATCATGAACGCCACCAAGCTGACCAAGGACGAGATAGTAGACCGTGTGGCCTACCTGATCACGACCTTGGGAGAGAAGGGCTCCGTGGTCAATTGCAAGGGCGAGGAGACGCATGTTTCCGCCGTTCCCGTTTCCGCCGTTGTCGACCCCACGGGCGCTGGCGATGCCTTTCGCGCCGGTCTGCTCAAGGGGTTGAGCATGGAAAAGACCGTGGCCGAGGCGGCCAAGCTCGGCTCGGTGTGCGCGGCGTATGCAGTGGAGCACAAAGGGACGCAGGAGCATTCCTTCACTCTGGACGAGTTCACCAAACGCTATGAGGCGAGTTTCGGGCCCATGGAATAGGCCCGACCCCAGGCCTCGGCAAGGAGGCGTCATGATCCGGTTGGGCAAGGCAAGCATCGAGGCGTATCTCAGACGGGTTTACGGCAAGGACGCCAAGCTGTTGGCAGCGGGCGATATCGGCAAGCTGGAAGAGCAGGGCATGAAGGGCTTCGGCTACGGAAAGCCCCTGCTCATCCGCTTCACCACTGGCGGAAAAACCCGCGAGGCCGTTCTTTCCGTGATGAAGGGGGACAAGTACGGCCATCAGTTCTACTGGGACCGGGCCGCCATCCTCATGTTTCAATACGAGACGTCGGCCCGCATGGAGCGGCATGTCCGCCCCATGGGGCTGGGCTATGTGGATGCGGACGACGCCCTGATCCCGGTGGAGCGTCCCCGGGAGTTCTTCATCGTCAACGAAAAGCTGGAAGGACACGATTACTTTCTTGATCTGGAGCGAATCCGTTCTTGCGATTTTCGGGAATCCGATGTCGACACCGCGCGAGAGTTCGCCCGCTGGCTTGCCCGCCTGCACGATACCAGGCTCGACGATGCTCATCTCTATTTCCGGCGCATTCGCAACCTGATCGGGTCGAGCGAGTGTATTCTCGGGCTGATTGACGAGGCCTATCCGCATCCTTACGCTCCTTTTGCCAACGACCGTTTCATCGCTCTCGAAAAACGGCTGGTGGACTGGCGCTGGAAGCTCAAGGGATATTCACACCGACTGAGCGCGGTGCACGGGGACTTTCATCCCTGGAACGTGCTGATCACCGACGAGGGTGATTTCTCGGTGCTCGACCGCAGCCGGGGCGAGTGGGGAGAGCCTGGAGGCGATCTCGCCACCATGGCCGTCAACTACCTGCTGTGGAGTCTCTATGACCATGACAGGCTGGCCGGTCCCTTCGAGCGTCTCTACCGGACCTATTTCGAAGAATACCTGGAGCGCACCGGCGATGCCGAGGTGCTTGAGGTCATGGCTCCGTTCTTCGTCTTCCGCGCACTGGTTATCGCCTCGCCCGAGTGGTATCCAGATCATCCGCCCGAGGTTCGCCGCCGCCTCTTCAACCTGATGGTCAATGTCCTCGAAAGCGACGTCTTCGATTGGGAAAACATCAACAGGTACATGGAGTAGCCGCTGTGTCAAAGGCTACCCATGATGGTTGGGCCGTCTGGTTTGTCGGCCTTCCGGGCAGCGGCAAAAGCTCCCTGGCCCGGGGCGTGCGCGACCATCTCCTTGAGCGAGGGGTGAATACCGTACTGCTTCAGATGGACAAGCGCCGCACGGTCTACTTTCCCGACCCAAAATACACGTCCCGGGAGCGTGAGACGGCCTACGCCATGTTCGTCGACGAGGCAGCGGAACTTGTCGGGCAGGGAGTGAACGTGCTTATGGACGGCTCGGCCTACACGGTTGCCATGCGCGCCCGCGCTCGGGGCCGAATCGCCCGGTTTGCGGAAGTCTTCGTGCAATGCGAGCTGGAGGAAGCCATCCGCAGGGAGGCCGGACGGCCCCAGGGATTGGTGGCTGCGGATCTGTATGAGCGGGCATTGCGGCGGAAGAGAACCGGCGAGCAGTTCGACGACCTGGGCGAGGTCATCGGCGTGGACGTCCCCTTCGAGGTTGATCCTGATGCGGAGTTGATCATAGACAACACACACCTGACCAAGGAAGAGACGCTGGGAAAAGCCCTGCACTTTCTGGACAGCTGGCTCGGGAATGTTTAACTCCCTCCCTGGACGTACGCACTCCCACCCAAAAATCTGAAAAGCCCCGTGGCGCATACAGGATGCGGTTTTAATGAAGTTTCACATCACCACCTTCGGGTGTCAGATGAATGTCCATGATTCTCAATGGCTCGCCCGTGCCCTGGAAAGCAGGGGCTGGGAAGAAGCAGGCGAGGATGATGCCCTGGTATACATCGTCAATACATGCAGTGTCCGCGACAAGCCGGAACAGAAAGTTTACAGCGAGTTGGGACGTATTGCCGCTCATCTCAAGCGCGACCCTTCGGTCTTTGCCGCCGTGGGGGGCTGCGTGGCACAGCAGATTGGCAAGGGGTTTTTCCAGCGGTTCCCCTTCGTCAAGCTGGTCTTCGGGTCGGACGGCATTGCTGGCGCGCCCAACGCATTGGAGCGTCTCGCCGTCGGAAGCGACGAGCGGGTGGCCCTGCTCGACTTCATGCCTGTCTACGAAGAGCGCGAGCACGCCCTCGCCCCCGTGGCGGGACACTCCCGCCAGGCCTTCGTCAACATCATGCAGGGGTGCGATAACTTCTGTTCCTACTGTATTGTCCCCTATACCCGCGGGCGCCAGAAATCACGCCATCCTGACGCGGTGCTGGACGAGTGCCGCGCCCTGGTGGAGTCCGGCGTGCGGGAGATCACGCTCCTTGGTCAGAACGTCAACAGCTTCGGCATGGACAAGGGTGGGGCGGGTGTCAGCTTTGCCGACTTGCTCCGGCAGGTGGCCGTCATCGACGGTCTCGACAGGTTGCGCTTCACCACCTCCCATCCCAAGGACATCGCTCCGGAGGTCATCGCGGCCTTCGGCGAGTTCGATACCATCTGCCCGTCCCTGCACCTTCCCTTGCAGTCCGGGTCTGACTCGGTGCTCAAGTCCATGCGGCGTCGCTATACCAGAGACCACTATCTGGCCATCGTCGATGCCCTCAAGCAGGCCAGACCGGACATTGCCCTGACCACCGACCTCATCGTGGGCTTTCCCGGGGAGACAGAAGCCGACTTTCAGGATACCCTCGACGTCATGGAGTCGGTAGGCTATGAGTCCAGTTTTTCCTTCAAGTATTCCGACCGACCGGGCGTGGCCGCTGTGAACATGGAGCCGAAGGTCGATTCCGAGATTGCCGCGGAACGTCTGATGCGCTTGCAGACTCTGCAAAATAATATTACTAGAAAATGTCTAAAAATACTTGAGGGCTCCTCGACACATGCTTTTATCGAGGGACTCAGCCGGATGCAGGACGGCGGAACCACTTCGTGGAAGGGACGCGACCCCGCCGGACGCATAGTCAATGTGGCGACTGACGAGGGCGGGGATCTGGTCGGAATGATGGTCCCAGTTCGAATAACCGAAGCCAAGAAACATTCCCTGGTTGGCGAAAGGAACGGAGAGCCGTGGTAAAGGTCGATATTTTCGGACTCGCGCTGGATGAGACCAGCAAGACGCCCATCCTCGTGCTCAAGGAGGCGGAGGGGGAGCGCGTGCTGCCCATCTGGATCGGCGCGATGGAGGCCATGGCCATCTCGGTTGCCATCAACGAAATCCCATTCCCCAGGCCCATGACCCACGATCTGCTGCTTGAAACCGTGAGGAACCTCGGCGGAATCGTTGACAGGGTAGAGGTGGTCGCCATCCGCGAGGGAACCTTCTTCGCCGAAATCCTCGTCACCCAGGGCGGCGAAACCAGACGGCAGGACAGCAGGCCCTCGGACGCCATAGCCCTGGCCGTGCGCGCCAAGTGTCCCATCCTTGTGGCGGAATCGGTCCTGGACGAGGGCGGGGGGCCGATGCAGCCGGGCGCCGAAGGGGTCATCAAGACGGACAACGCGGACAAATGGGTTGAAGAGCTTGAGAAATTTTCTGAAACCGACACAAAATACAAGATGTAGGTAACCCATGATCGACCTGCACACGCATACTGTCTTCAGTGACGGGGAACTCATTCCGGCGGAATTGGTCCGCAGGGCCGAGGTCATAGGCTACAAGGCCATCTGCCTGACTGACCATGTGGACGAGAGCAACCTCGACTTTACTGTGGAAAATGTTCTCCGATTCGTAAAGAATCACGGTCATTTTTATGATATCAACGTCCTGGCCGGGGTGGAGCTGACCCATATTCCGCCGCCGCTCATCGCCGAGATGGTTGCCAAGGCCCGCAAGGCCGGGGCGCAGGTGGTGGTCATGCACGGCGAAACGCCGGTGGAACCGGTGGCGGTGGGGACCAATCTCGCGGCCATCGAAGCCGGGGTCGATATCCTGGCACATCCGGGGCTGATCACCGAGGAGGAGGTCCTCCTCGCGGCGCAGAAGGGCGTTGCCCTGGAGATCACCACCCGGGGCGGGCACAGTTACACCAACGGCCATGTGGCCGCGCTGGCTCGCAGGCTGGGGGCCAAGCTCGTGGTGGATAACGATGCCCACGCGCCGAGGGATTTGGTGTCCAAGGAGCTTCGCAGGACCATCGCCCTGGGGGCGGGACTGACCCCCGAAGAATACCGGCAGACCGAGGCCAATGCCTGGGAAATCGTTCATAGATGCATGAAATAGCAGAAAAACGCCACCTTATAGTGGCGAAGGCGAGTGAGCAGAAGGTGCTTTTGACGAAAGCCGTGGTCCTGGATGGCCCGGCTTTTATCGCATGAGCCCGGCTCGTCGGGAACATAACAAAACAGTACGGGTGCAACCATGAATTTCCTCCCTGACAGCGACATTCTGACCCTTCTGGCCGGGGCGACCCTGGCCGTGAAGTTGGTGATGCTCTTCCTGGCCGCCATGTCCCTGTGGAGCTGGACCATCATCTTCCATAAGTTCTTCACCATCGG
>CAMYLL010000149.1 GCA_947259235.1 uncultured Pseudodesulfovibrio sp.
GCTGATGCAGGCGGTGGACGACTACATCCCGACCCCGGCGCGTCCGGTCGACCAGCCGTTCCTGATGCCGATCGAGGACGTGTTCTCGATTTCCGGCCGCGGCACGGTGGTGACGGGCCGGGTGGAGCGAGGGATCGTGAAGGTCGGCGAGGAAGTGGAGATCATCGGCATCCGCGACACGACGAAGACGGTGGTGACGGGTGTGGAGATGTTCCGCAAGATCCTGGACCAGGGTCAGGCTGGCGACAACGTCGGTCTGCTGATCCGCGGCGTGAAGCGTGAGGACGTCGAGCGCGGCCAGGTTGCTGCCAAGCCCGGTTCCATCACCCCGCACACCAAGTTCAAGGCCGAGGTCTACGTCCTCTCCAAGGACGAGGGTGGTCGTCATACCCCGTTCTTCTCCGGCTACCGTCCGCAGTTCTACTTCCGTACGACCGACATCACCGGTGTCGTCTCTCTGGAAGAGGGTGTCGAGATGGTCATGCCCGGCGATAACGCCACCTTCAACGTCGAGCTCATTGCCCCCATCGCCATGGAGTCCGGTCTTCGCTTCGCCATCCGCGAAGGTGGCCGTACCGTCGGCGCCGGTGTCGTCACTGAGATCGTGGAGTAGCAAATGCGCATCAACATTCAGCTGCAGTGCACCGAGTGCAAGCGTAAGAACTACGCGACGCAGAAGAACAAGAAGAATACTACCGGTCGCCTGGAAGTGAGCAAGTATTGTCCCTGGGACAAGAAGCACACTGTCCACAAAGAGACCAAGTAGGTTCGATAGAGCAGGGGTATAGTTCCAACGGCTAGAACGCCGGTCTCCAAAACCGGATGTTGGGGGTTCGAATCCCTCTACCCCTGCCAACTCTGTCTTAGAAAGCGGGCGTTACGGGGCCTTGACCGTACAAAGGACAAGGCCCTGCGACCCGCTCAATAATTTGGGAAAAAGAAGTTATGGCCAAGAAAAAAGGCAAGAATGCTGCTGAAAAGCAGGCCGCCTCGGCGGTTGCAGCCGGTCCCGTTGGGAAGTTCAAGGAGCTCATGGAGTTCTTTGAAGAGTCCAAGGTCGAGATCAAGAAGGTTGTCTGGCCGACCCGCAAGGAGACCATCACCACATGCGTGGCCGTGCTGGTCGTCAGCCTGGTCGTGGCTCTTTACCTGGGCATTGTTGACCTGGCGCTCTCCAAGATCGTCGAGGCCATACTGTCCTAAGTCCCTAGCTCAAGAGCAAAGGCTGGATCAAACATGGATGCCACAATGGAACAAGCAGCACCCCGCGCACGCTGGTACATAGTTCACACCTATTCAGGGTTTGAACAGCGTGTTGAACAGACCGTCAGGGAGATGATGCGGACAGGGCAGGACAAGGACCTCATCGAGGAAGTCGTCATGCCTACCGAGAAGGTCGTCGAGATGGTCAAGGGAGAGCGCAAGACTTCCACCAGGAAGTTCTATCCCGGCTACATCATGATCAAGATGATCTTGACTGATGATACCTGGCATCTGATTCAGTCAATCCCGCGTGTCACCGGATTCGTGGGCGGCAAGAACCGGCCCACTCCAATGCGTGACAGCGAGGCGGAGAACATCCTCAACATGATGGAGAGCCGCCAGGAAAAACCGCGTCCCAAGTTCAATTTCGAGCGCGGTGACGAGGTACGGGTCATCGACGGCCCCTTCAGCGGATTCAACGGTGTTGTGGAAGAAGTCAATTACGACAAGGGAAAACTCAAGGTTTCCGTCTCCATCTTCGGGCGTCAGACTCCAGTGGAGCTTGATTTTGTCCAGGTGGACAAAGGGTAGCCCGGAAATACTCGCTAACAGCGAAATTTCTCATCGAGGAATACAATGGCCAAGAAAGAATTAGGTAAGATCAAACTGCAGATTCCCGCCGGGAGTGCCAACCCCTCCCCGCCGGTCGGTCCGGCGCTGGGTCAGCACGGCGTTAATATCATGGAGTTCTGCAAGGCGTTCAACGCCAAGACGCAGGACCAGAAGGGACTGATAATCCCGGTCGTCATCACGGTCTTCGCGGACCGCTCCTTCGAGTTCATCACCAAGACCCCGCCCGCCGCTGTGCTGCTGCTCAAGGCAGCCAAGCTGGAGAAGGGATCCGGTGTGCCCAACAAGGAGAAAGTAGGCAAGGTTTCCAAGGCCCAGATCAAGGAAATTGCCGAATTGAAGATGCCGGATCTGAACGCCAATGACATCAAGAAGGCCATGCTGCAGATCGAGGGAACTGCCCGCAGCATGGGCATCGAAGTCAAAGGCTAGAGAGGAAATTAGAAATGCCCAAGCATGGAAAAAAATACCGCAACGCCGTTGGCGACAGGGACACATCCCTGCGCGCCCAGGTCGAAGAGGGTGTGAAGACAGCCATTGAGAGCGCTTTCGCCAAGTTCGACGAGACAGTTGATGTCGCCATCAACCTCGGCGTGGACCCCAAATACTCCGATCAGATGATCCGCGGCGCCGTCAGCCTGCCCAATGGGCTTGGCAAGGACGTTCGTGTCGTGGTTTTCTGCAAGCCCGAGAAGGAAGCCGAGGCCAAGGCCGCAGGCGCCGACTACGCAGGCTCAGACGATCTGCTCGAGAAGATTCAGGGCGGCTGGCTTGATTTCGACAAGGCTGTGGCCACCCCTGACATGATGGCTCTGGTCGGCAAGATCGGACGTGTTCTCGGCCCCCGTGGCCTGATGCCCAACGCCAAGACGGGCACAGTGACCATGGATGTCGCCACGGCCGTCTCCGAGCTCAAGGCCGGTAAGGTCGAGTTCAAGGTCGACAAGGCCGGCGTGCTCCACGCCCCCATCGGCAAGGTCTCCTTCGGCACTGAGAAGCTCTGCGAAAACCTGAAGACCCTTCTGGCTCAGGTCATGCGCATGAAGCCCTCCACCGCCAAGGGCACGTACATGCGGGCCATGGCCGTCGCCACGACCATGGGGCCCGGCGTGAAGATCGACCCCCTGGCTATCCGGAAGTTTCTGGACGTCTAAACTGAATTGAACGGAATGCCGGACGGCCCCTTCCCGGGCCGTCCTGTAGATAATCGCACGGGAAGTTGAGTCAGAGACGGCAGGTGGGGCTGTGATCCCTTAATACCCTGCTCAGACAACGCTTTGACCTGCTTTCCGGGCCGAACGACGAGGAGTGGTGGATGAACAGGCAAGAAAAAGCCCAGATCATCGAGCAGCTGCACGAAAAGGCTGCGCGGGCAAGCATTGCCGTCGTCACCGACTTCAAGGGTTTGAGCGTTGAGGAGATCACTCAGCTGCGCGCAAAATGCTATGAAGTCGGAGTTGACTACCAAGTCGTCAAGAACACCCTGGCCCGGTTGGCTCTCAAGGATACCGATCACGGTGAATTGAGCGAACACCTCAAAGAGAACTGCGCCATTGCGCTGGGGTACGACGATCCTGTCGCCCTTGCCAAGGCGCTGGCCGATTTCGACAAGACGAACAAAAAGTTCGCCCTGCGGTTCGGCTCTCTCGAAGGGAAGTTTCTTGACAGCGACGGCGTGAAAGAACTCGCCAAGATGCCCAGCAAGCCTGAGCTCTTGAGTTCCGTACTTGGCACAATGCAGGCCGTACCGCGCAATTTCGTGTGCTTGTTCGCAAACATCGAACGCAAGTTCCTGTATGCCTTGACTGCGATCAAGGATCAGAAGGAAGCAGCGTAAACCAGGTTCAAAGCGAATCTTTCTTTAAGGAGAATTTATCATGGCTGACATCACCAAAGAACAAGTTGTCGAATTCATTGGCAACATGACTGTCCTGGAGCTTTCCCAGTTCATCAAAGAGCTCGAGGACGTGTTCGGCGTCGAGGCTGCCGCTCCGGCCGCCGCCGTCATGGCCGCTCCGGCCGCCGCCGATGCCTCTGCCGACGAAGAGCAGACCGAGTTCACCGTCATGCTGACCGCCGCCGGTGGCAACAAGATCGCCGTCATCAAGGCCGTCCGCGCCATCACCGGTCTGGGCCTGAAAGAAGCCAAGGCTGTTGTCGACGAGGCCCCCAAGGCCATCAAGGAAGGCGTCTCCAAGGATGAGGCCGACGAAGCAGCCAAGCAGCTTCAGGAAGCCGGCGCTGAAGTTGAAGTCAAGTAACTTCAGTCACTTAAGCTAAACATGGCAAAGAGCGCTCGCCCTGTGACAAGGGTGTTGCGCTCTTTGCTCTGTCTATATATACTGGCTAATTAGCTTTAACATTTGGGTCAAGCATTGAAGGCGGCCTGCGTCGCCTGCTTCTTGTTTACACATGTGTTCGGGAACCGGTATCCCGACCATGGCTTAGCACCCTATTCACGCAGCGTCCGAATCCACGCGGCCGCTGTGGCCGAAAGTGGGTAGGAAGTCCTCATACGACTTCACGCCCCAACCATCAACCACTCATGCATGAGGGTACAATGGGTCAACTCAGAAAAAAATTCGGTAGCATCGTCAACACGATTCCCATCCCGCACCTGCTGGAACTTCAGGTAGGATCCTACAAGCGTTTCCTGCAGCTGGACACTCCGCCCACCAGCCGTGGCGATTTCGGGCTTGAGAGCGTGTTTCGGTCCGTGTTTCCCATTGAAGATTTCAACAAGACCGCTAGCCTTGATTTCGTCAAATATGAAATCGGTGATCCAAAATACGACGTCGATGAGTGCATCTCCAAGGGTCTGACCTACGAGACGCCCATTCGTATAACTGTCCGTCTCGTAGTTTTTGACGTGGACGAAGAAACGGACAACCGCACCATTCGCGACATCAAGGAACAAGATATATACTTCGGCACCATCCCGCTGATGACGGAAAAGGGTACTTACGTCATCAACGGCACTGAGCGTGTCATCGTCAACCAGCTGCAGCGCTCTCCCGGTATCATCTTCGAACATGATTCCGGCAAGACGCATTCCAGCCGCAAGGTTCTCTATTCGAGCAGGATCATCCCCATGCGCGGTTCCTGGCTCGATTTCGACTTTGATCACAAGGACATTCTCTATGTCCGCATCGACCGTCGCAGGAAGATGCCCGCCACCATCCTGCTCAAGGCTATGGGGCTCTCCCGTGCGGATATTCTGGAGTACTTCTACGACATCGAGTCGTACACCCTGCTCAAGACCAAGGTGACGCGCGCCGTTGTCGCGGAGCAGTTCCGCAAGGAACCCGCCTACGCCGACATCAAGATCGACGACAAGGTGGTCGTTGCCAAGGGAACGCCCATCACCAAGGGTGCATGGAAGAAGATCGTCCGTGCCGAGATCAAGGCGATCGAAGTCGATCCCGACTCGCTCGTTGGCTTGTTCCTGTCCGCTGACGTGGTCGACAAGAATGGCGAGGTCATTGCCGAGGCGGCTGAAGAGCTGACCCAGGATATGATCACCAAGATTCGCGAGGCCGGGATCAAGGACCTCAACGTCCTGCATACCCGCGGCCTCGACGTCTCCTCCTCCTTGCGTGACACGCTGCTGCTGGACAAGACGACCGACATGGAAACTGCGCAGATCGAGATATACCGCCGCTTGCGTCCCAGCTCGCCGCCCACTCCCGAGATCGCGTCCAATTTCTTCGAAAACCTCTTCAGAAGCGCCGACTACTACGACCTCTCTAGCGTCGGCCGCTACAAGCTCAACTCTCGTCTGAATCAGGAGGTGGACCTCAACATCCGCACCCTGACCAACGAGGACATCCTGCTGGCCGTCAAGGAACTCCTTCGTCTGAAGGACTCCCACGGTCCGGCCGACGACATCGACCATCTCGGCAACCGCCGCGTGCGTCCTGTCGGCGAGCTGGTGGAGAACCAGTACCGCATCGGCCTGGTCCGCATGGAGCGCGCCATCAAGGAGCGCATGAGCCTACAGGAAGTGGCCACCCTGATGCCCCATGACCTGATCAACCCCAAACCGGTTGCCGCCGTGCTCAAGGAGTTCTTCGGAACCTCCCAGCTCAGCCAGTTCATGGACCAGACGAACCCGCTTTCCGAGGTCACGCACAAGCGCCGCCTGTCCGCACTGGGACCCGGCGGTCTGACCCGCGAGCGTGCGGGCTTTGAGGTGCGCGATGTGCACACCTCCCACTACGGCCGCATCTGCCCGATTGAGACGCCTGAAGGCCCGAACATCGGTCTTATCGTCTCGCTGACCACCTATGCCAAGGTCAACGACTACGGGTTCATTGAAACGCCGTATCGTATGGTCAAGGAAAAGCAGGTCACCAACGACGTTTATTACATGGACGCCTCCAAGGAAGCCAAGGAAGTGGTGGCCCAGGCCAACGCGCCTTTGGACGACACCGGCACTTTCGTCAACCCGCGCGTCAACGCCCGCATCAGCGGTGATGTGCAGCTGACCCTGGCCGAGGAAGTGACATGCATGGACATCAGCCCCAGCCAGACCGTTTCGATCTCGGCTGCACTGATTCCCTTTCTGGAGCACGATGACGCCAACCGCGCGCTCATGGGCTCCAACATGATGCGTCAGGCCGTTCCGCTCCTCCAGGCAGAGCAGCCGCTTGTCGGTACAGACATGGAAGGCCCGGTCGCACGCGACTCCGGCGCCTGTGTCCTGGCCGAGGAGGACGGCGTTGTTCACTACGTCGATGCTGAGCGCGTCATCGTCAACTATGACAACGGCATCTACCCCGGGTCCGGCGGCGCCAAGCACTACGAGTTCCAGAAGTGGCACAAGTCCAACCAGAACTCCTGCTTTGGCCAGCGGCCCAAGGTCCAGGTGGGGCAGGTGGTCAAGAAGGGCGCCGTGCTTGCTGACGGTCCCG
>CAMYLL010000150.1 GCA_947259235.1 uncultured Pseudodesulfovibrio sp.
AGCTCTCAACCATGTCGAGAACCTGGGAAAAGCGCTTGAGCGCCTCGAAGTGATCATCCTTGGCGGCCAGGGTCGGTCCGGGGGCCACTGTAAGGGTGAAAAGCAGAAGAAAGGTGACAATCCAAAGCGATATGCGCATGCAAGCCTCCCGCCAGACGGCGTCCGAAATCTATCCGTCAGGCATGATTCAATTGTTCGATGTTAACCAAACTTTTGGGTTAATTGGTTTTTGATGAAAACGCAATTCAAAATACAGCCCCGGACCGTTTGCCTTCGGATAATAACCGACCACGCCGAGGGGTTCGTCCTTTTCCACTTCCTGGCCGGTTCGCACATAGGTTTCGGACAAGAAGGCGTAAAGGCTGTAGTAATTATAGCCGTGATATAGAATTATGACATGACCGAATCCGCGCAGGGTATCGTTATGCACCACCTTTCCCCAAAAAATGGACTGGACCGTGGCGGTACCTGCGGTGCTGATGACAAGTCCACGCACAGGCGGCTTGGCCTTCATGTTGAACCCGGAAACAAGTCTCCCCTGGACAGGCCAGGGAAGAACGCGCTTGTAGAGTGAAAACTGCTTCGTCTTCTGGGATTGCAGCTGGTACTTGAGTTCTTCGATGGAGGCGAGGATGTCGCCCAGTTCGGTTTCAGCATCGTTGCGCTGTTTTCTGATGCTGCGCAGGTTTTTGCGCAGGGCATGCTTTTTGCCCAGCAGACGGTCCTTGTTCGAATTGACCCGCTCCAGTTGAGCCTCTGCCTCTTCCTCAAGGATGCGCTGCCGCTCAAGATTCCTGGCGATCTTTTCAGAGTTGATCCGAACTTCCTCGAACTTGGCCCGGGTGGCCCCGTAAATATCGGTCAGCCAGTTGAAGCGCCGGTCGTATGCGTCCCAACTGTCCACTCCCTGGAAGCGGGAACGGGCGCCTTGCAGATGCACGGGCCACAGCGTGCGCATCAGGCCTGAAAGCTCCACCACGATACGCTGTTTTTCGTTCTCAAGAGCATAGTGATCCTGCCGGGCCTTGTGTTCCTTTTCTCTCATTTCGGCGAGGACGGCTTCCTGCGCCCTGACTTTGCTCTGCAGGCTTCCAATGTCGCTTTCAATGTCGGAAATACGGGTGGAGATTTGGCCCGCCTTTTCGGTCAGCTTTCTGACCTCCATCTCCCGCTGATCGGCGCGGCGATGCTCCTGTTGCAGGTTTTCCTGCAGGGATTCCCCGTCGGCCGCATGCCCCCATGCGGGAACAAGGCATAAGCACAGCATGAACATCAGGAAGCGCGTCTTCATTACTACCCATCGAGAAACGGTTGGAGCGGGCACGTCTCGCACAGGCCCGCCTTTTTCCGACACCAATCCTTGCCCACGCGAACAATGAGCGCATGAAATTCGTTGTAGAGTGCCACATCCTCCGGCAGGGAATCCATGAAAAGGGCGCGCAGCTCGTGATAATCCACGTCCTCGTCCACCAGACCGTGCCGGACCATCATCCTGTGGGTATAGGCGTCCACCACAAAGGTCGGCATTTCAAGGGCATAGAGCAGGATGGAATCAGCCGTTTCAGGCCCTATCCCCTTGACCGAAAGCACCTTCTCACGAACCTCATGCAACCCTTGAACTTTCAGGGAGTCCATGTCGAACTCCGCCTCATTCTTGAAAAATTCAAGAAAATTGCGCAACCTGACCGCCTTGATGTTGTAATACCCGGCTGGTCTGATCAGTTCGGCAAGCTCTCCCTGAGACAGGGCGTACATTTTCTCGGCGGAGAGCAGATGGCGCTCTTTGAGATTGGCTATGGCCTTTTCGACATTTTTCCAGTTGGTGTTCTGGGTCAAAATGGCCCCAACGGCGACCTCGAAAGGCGTTTCGCCGGGCCACCAGCGGCTCGGCCCCAGGGCGGAGTGCATGGCGTCATACATGGCCGTTATGGTCGAGGCGCGGCTCATCAGGCGTCGTCGCCTCCGACCTTTCTCCAGACAAGGCACACCCATTCGCCATCAATCAGGCGCTCCGGCGAACCGATACCGAGGCGTTCATAGGCTCCGGCAACGGCGTCGGCCTGCTTGTCCGCAAGGATACCGGACAAAATCAGGCTCCCCCCGGGGCGGACGTGGGCCAGGATATCACGAGCCATCTCGATGAGCGGGCCGGACAGGATGTTTGCAACCACCAGATCGAAGGCCTGGCCGGATTCAAGACAATCGATACCGCCCACGGCCGTTTTCATGGAGCCGCTCACGCCGTTGGCTTCAACGTTTTCCACGGCACAGACGATGGCCTGGGGATCGATGTCCAGGCCGATGCCGGTAAGACCAAGCTTGCCCAGACCGATGCCGAGAATGCCCGAGCCGGTGCCGAGATCGAGGAAGGATTGGCCCGCTTCGATAACGCCTTCCTTGGCCAGGGTCCCGATGGTGGCCAGGCAGAGCGAGGTGGTGGGATGATGCCCTGTGCCAAAGGCCATCTTGGGCTCGATGATGATATGACAGGTTCCGTTCTCCTCGTCGTCCTCAAGCCAGGGCGGGAGAATCTTGAATGTTTCTCCGCAGTTGACCGGGCAAAAGAAATCCTTCCAGGCCATGGCCCAGTTCTCTGACTCGCGCTCGGACCAGGTGACCTCTGCGTCGGGAAAATGCGCCTCGAAGGCACGCACCATCTCCATGCCCAGCGGGTGATCCTCAAGATAGAGGGTGAACTTGCGGGTCTGGTCGCCCGGGGTTTCCTCCCATCCGTGGGGAACCTTGGAGGCGATGAAGACTCCAGCCTCGTCGGCCTTGTCTTCCGGTATGACGAATTCGATCTTGAGAAGGGTGGACATGGGGTGCGCCTCCGGCGTGTGAATATGACAAGGCCGGGAACGCGGGTTCCCGGCCGAGTGGTCAATGCTTTATGACGTTCATCTAAAATACCGTGTCGATGAACGAGCCTTTTCCGGTGTACTGAAAGCCCTGCACGGTGGTCTTCTGGTCCTGATTGTCCGCAGCCGCCTGTATGGAAGGGGCGAGCACCTGCTCGTCTGGCAGGGTGCTGGCAGGTTCGCTCTTGGCGATCTCTGCCGGTTCACGCCTGTCGTCATACCTGTTTGGCGCGTATTCGCTCATGGAGTCCAGGGGACCGATGCCGCTCATGGCTGTTACCTCTATATGATCACTACGCACTCATCCCGGCAGGGTCAAGGCGGGCTAGGCCGGAAGCGTATCGAGCACCTCGCCGAGAACGTTCATGAAGGCCTCGATGTCCGCCTTTTCGACGACCAGAGGCGGCACAAGACGCAGGATGGTCCCCTGGGTCAGGTTGCAGACCACCTTCTTTTCGAGCAGCCCACGCCAGACGGCGGGGCCGTCGCAGGCCAGCTCGATGCCGAAGAGCAGGCCAAGGCCCCGCGTTCCGACAATCTTTCCGGGATGCTTCGCCATGAGCCGCTCGGCCTCGCCGCGGGCGAAGTCGCCCATGGCCAATGCGCGTTCGGCCAGCTTTTCCTCCAGCATGATATCCACGACCTTTGCGGCAACAGCGGAGACAACTCCGCCGCCGCCAAAGGTGGTTGCATGGGAGCCGGGCTCGAACCCGCGAGCCAGCTCGTCCGTGCACAGGACAGCGCCCATGGGCAGCCCGTTGGCCAGCGCCTTGGCCGAGGTAAAGATGTCGGGCACGATGCCGTAATGCTGGTGGGCCCAGAACCTGCCGGTGCGGCACAGGCCGGTCTGCACCTCGTCGACGATGAGCAGGATACCGTTCTCCTTGCACAGGGCCACGATGTCGGCCACGTAGTCCGAGGGCAGGGGGCGCACGCCGCCTTCGCCCTGGACCATTTCAATCATTATGGCCGCCGTATGGGCGTTGATGGCTCCGCGCAGGGCGTTGACGTTGCCGAAGGGCACAGTGACAAACCCCTCGGGCAGCGGGTTGAACCCGTCCTTGATGGGACCGGACTGCCCAGTGGCGGTCAAGGTCGACAGGGTTCTGCCGTGAAAGGATTTTTCGAGGGTGATGATCTCGTGCCGGTCCTCGTTCCTGACCTTGTGCATATACCTGCGGGCGAGCTTGATGGCTCCCTCGTTGGCCTCGGCCCCGGAGTTGCAAAAGAAGACCTTGCCCGCGGCACAGGTTCCAAGCAGCTTCTCGGCCAGATCCAGCTGCGGCTCCTGATAAAACAGGTTGCTGACGTGGACCAGTTTCGTGGCCTGCTCGGCCATGACCTGGGCCAGATCCGCACGGCTGTGGCCCAGACTGCACACGGCGATGCCGGAAAGAAAGTCGAGGTATTCCTCGCCGTCGAGGTCGTAAAGCCTGCATCCGCTGGCCCTGGAAACAGCCAGGGGATACCGGCCGTAGGTGTTGCACAGAAGCGATTTCTCTCTCTTGACTATGGCGTCGAATTTCTTGCTCATCGTATGTCTCTCTCTAATTAATGTTTCCCTGTGGACCCGAAACCGCCAGCCCCGCGATCCGTTGTGCCGAGTTCTTCGACCGGATGGATGGCCGCCTGGAAGACGGGCATGAACACCAGCTGTGCAATGCGCTGTCCGCGCCTGATTCGTCGCACTTCCTGGGAAGTGTTCAAGAGAGACACCGTGATCTCGCCGCGATAGTCCGGGTCGATGACGCCCACGCCCTGGCTGACGGTCAGCCCCTCACGAGTGCCCAGACCGCTGCGGGAAAAGACATATCCGGCCACGCTGGGTTCGCGTATCTCGATGGCCAGTCCGGCAGCGATGGCTTTTTTCTCGCCGGGACCAATCTCGATTTCCTCATCATCGATACAGGCCCGAAGGTCCAACCCTGCGGAAAATTCGGTGGCATAGGCGAGGGGATTTTCATCCCAGACAGGATGCATGAATTTGACGTTCACATCGATTTTCTTCATTTCGTAAAGCCCGGTCCTTGCGTTTTGATGGATGTTTATTGGCCCCAAACGGTTCGGCTGTCAATTGCCGCACGCAAAAGAGCGCCGGGGCTGGGATGCTCCGGCGCTCTTGTATTCCAAGCTGTTTCAGCCTGTTAACAGAGTCCGTCCCTCTCCATGCGTCGGGAGGCCAGGCTGACGACGACGGCCAGGATCAGGGATACGGGCAGGGCGACCACGTTGGGGTCGACATACTGCATCATCCACAGCCAGGAGCCCTTGGCCGCGCCCGCCGCAAGAGAGGGCTGGCCGGTCAGGGCCTCGCACAGGCCGATGGCGGCCGATTCCTTGACGTGAACGAACAGCAGCCAGAACATGGACACGGCGAACCCGCCGACCATGGACACCTTGGCCCCAAGCTTGGTCATGCCCTTCCAATACAGGCCGAGCAGATAGATGGACAGGAAGGAGGCCGCACACAGGCCGAAGAAGAAGGCCGTGGCCCGGGCAATGATGTTGCCGGGAAGCACCCAGGCCCAGATCAGCGTGGCGAACACGGCAATGGACACGCCCAGGCGATTGAGCTTCATGGATGACCCGTTGTTGCCAATGGTCACATGCTGCTCCAGGAAGTCGCGGGCCAGGGACGTGCCGCCCACATGGTACTGGGAACTCATTGTGGACATGGCGGCGGCGAACATGGCCACCAGGAACAGGCCGGAGAACCAGCCGGGCATGATCTTGTCGATGTATATAGGTATGATCCTGTCGAAGTTGCCGTCGGCCATGGCGATGGATATCTTACCGAACTCGTTATGGAAAACGACGTTGGAGAGCGCTCCGACGACAAACGCCACGCCGGTGAGCAAAAGGATGAAAATGCCGCCGATAGCCACAGCCCTGTTGAGCTCGCGGTCGGACGGCACGGTCATGTAGCGCACGGCCAACTGCGGCTGGGCCAGCACGCCGAAACCGACGCCGTAGACCAGGGGGGTATAGATGGTCAGGCCGATGGGCGACTTGACCAGCGGTCCCTGCGTCCAGCCCACCATGCCCCCGGCCCGCAGCTTGTCCGGCACAAGGGCGGCCATGTCTGTCAGGGCCTGGTGCGCGTCGGTCACGCCGCCGAGCAGGGCATAGGTGGTGATCATAAGGATAAGCATCATGATGGCCATGATGCTGCCCTGGAAGGCGTCGGTATACATGACGGCGCGCAGACCGCCGGTGACCACGTACATGGCCACCAGCGCCGTGACGATGATCAGCCATGCGCCGTAGCTGACCATGGGAAAGGCCACCTCAAGCATCCTGCAGATGCCGATAAGCACTGCGGCCGCATAGATAGGCATGAAAAGGAAGATGAGCACGCCGGAGAACTGCTGAATGAACTTGGAATGATAGCGCCTGCCCAGAAGCTCGGGAAAGGTCTGTGCATTGAGGGCATACCCCATGCGCCTTGTGCGCTTGCCGAAGAAGACCATGGCGACGAATATGCCGACGAATATCGTCAAAAACGTCAACCAGAGCATGGTCATGCCAAACATGCCCGACACGCCGCCAAACCCGATGATGGCCGACGTGGAGACAAAGGTTGCTCCGTAGGACATGGCCAGGACAAACGGGTTCATCTGCCGTCCAGCGAGCATGTAATCAGTTGATTTTCTTGTTTTCTTCCACGCCTGATAGCCAAGATAGAAGACGATGCCAAGATAGAGAAGCACGCCGAGGATTTTGCCTTCCACTTACGCATCCTCCTCGTGCACGGTCTTGCCCGCCTCTGCACCCGTATTGTTCCAATTCACAATTCCGTAAACGACGCACAGGGCCGCCGACCCGATGCTCAACCAGAAGGCCAACGCGATTTCCACACTGCCGAACCCCATCATCATGACAGATCA
>CAMYLL010000151.1 GCA_947259235.1 uncultured Pseudodesulfovibrio sp.
TGTATCGGTAAATTCGGCCCAGTAGGAACGGGCCTTTTCGAACTGGCCTTCCTTGTAGAGTGCGTAGGCCTTGTCGTAGAGCGCCTTGGCCGGGTCGGAACCGGAATCGGCTGCGGGTTTCTCTTCGTCTCCGTGCTCGAGGTCGTCTCCGGCTTGAGCCGCAGCCTTTGTCGGAGCGGCCACAGCAGCCTGGGGAGAACCTCCCGCAATGGGGGCCGTCGGGGGCAGGGGCGAAGCCGGAGCGGCGGCGGCAAGGGCTGCCGCGCGTTCCTCGCGAATCTTGGACATGTCAACCTGGAGCTGGTTTTCCAGTACGAACTCGATTTCGTCGAGCTGGTTGGCAAGGCTGGTCATGGTCATGGTGGAGTTGGACTCGCCCACCTGCCGGTCCAGGCGCATGTTCATGGTTTCAAGGTCGCCCCTGAGCTTGGCGAAATCGGCGCGCAGGGCCTGGATTTCCGCCCACATGTCCGCCGCCCTCTGGCGCACCGGGGATTGTGATTTCTCTATCTCCTGCTTGAGAAGCTGCTTTGATTCCTCAAGCTCGGTTTCCAATTGTTTGATGCGTCCAAGATCCTGCCTGCGTTCCACCTGGAGGGTTTCCATGTCGTTTTTCGACGCGCAGCCCCAGGCGGCCAGGAGCGTTGTGGTGACGGCAATCAGTACGAAATATTTGATAATTTTTATCATGCTCGAGTATTCCCCCGTTTTCTGCCGACAAAAAGATACGCCACAGAGCCGAGAATGGGAACAAAAATACATATCTGCATCCACAACACCTTTTCGTTCACAGACTCGAAATCCCGTTTCCAGATGTCAAGGATGGTCCATGCGCTGAACGCAAAGCAGATGGCGACCGAGGAAAGGATGATCGCCCATTGGGTGGTGGTGACGGCGGAAAAATCGGGAAACATGCGAAACGCTCCTTGTGCCCGGCCCGCTCAGGACGACTTGGCCGGGCCGCGGTTGAAGAACATGGATATGATGATACACCCCGCGCCGACGGTCAGGGCGCAGTCCGCCACGTTGAAGGCGGGCCAGTGGTATTGCCCGACATGGAAATCGAGAAAATCGACCACCACGCCCAGCCGGACGCGATCCACCAGGTTGCCCACCGCGCCGCCCGCGATGAGGCCAAGGCCGGAGGTCATCCAGCGGTCGGAGGCTGGTGTGGTTTTCAGCATGTAGCCGATGAACCCGAGGGCCACGATGGTGACGCCGATGAACAGCGGCCGCTGCCAGTCGATGCTCTCGCTGGACAGGAATCCCCAGGCCGCGCCGCGATTGAGGACATGGACCAGGTTGAAGAACCCCTGGATCACCGGGGTTCCGGTCCAAACCTCCATGGTGGCGGAGACCCAGAGCTTGGTGGCCTGGTCCGCGATGACCACGGCCACCGCCAGAAGGGATGCGAGCCGGTATCGATGCATGCCGTTAGATCAGGGTTTTCAGGACGGCAGTGCAGCGGGGGCAGGCGTCCGCGTAGGCCGGATCGGTCCCCAGGTCCTCGCTGATGCGCCAGCACCGTTCGCACTTGACGCCCGGAGCGGGAGCCACGGCGATCTTGAGGGCCTTGACCTCCTCGGCCGCATAGGCGTCCGCCGGAGCGTCGGCCACGTCTGCCAGGGTGATCTTGGAGACGATGAAGAACTCCCGGGCGTCCAGTTCCTCGGATGCCACCAGCTCCCGGATTTCCGGGGTGGTGTAGAGGGTGATGTGGGCGTCCAGGGATTTGCCGATGACGCGGTCCTTGCGCTTGGGCTCGATGGCCTTGTTCACCTCGGCGCGCACGGCCGCCAGCCGTTCCCAGCGGGCGCGCTCGGCAGCGGGCATGTCCGCGGATTCGGACGCGAAGCGCAGGGCGAAGACCGTGGCGGTCTGGTCAAGGCCCGCCTTGATGGCTTCCGGCAGGTTCTGAAAGGCTTCCTCAGCCGTGAAGGAGAGCACCGGGGCCATGTCTTCCAGCAGCATGAGCAGGGTCTGCCACAGCACGGTCTGGGCGGAGCGGCGCTTGAGGCCGTCCTTTTCCTCGACGTAGAGGCGGTCCTTGATGATGTCGAGATAGAAGGAGGAGAGATCGACCACGCAGAGATTGTGCAGGGTATGGTAGACCTTGTGGAATTCGAACTTGGCGTAGGCCTGTCCGATGGCCGCGTGGTGGCGGGCCACCATGTCCAGGGCGTAGCGGTCCAGAGGCAGCATGTCGGCCACGGCCACCCGGTCCGCCGGGTCGAAGTCGTTCAGGTTCGAGAGCAGGTAGCGGCAGGTGTTGCGGATGCGCCGGTAGGCGTCGACCAGCCTGTTCAGGGTTTCGTCCGAGATGCGGATGTCTTCCTGATAGTTGGAGGCCGAGACCCACATGCGCAGGATCTCCGCGCCGTACTTGTCGATGATCTCCTGGGGGGCGATGACGTTGCCGATGGATTTCGACATCTTGCGGCCCTCGGCGTCCACGACGTAGCCGTGGGTGAGCACGGACTTGTAGGGCGGCACGTCGCGGGTTCCCACCGAGGCGAGCAGGGAGCTGTGGAACCAGCCGCGATGCTGGTCGGAGCCTTCGAGGTAGAGATCGGCCGGGAAGCGGGTCTCGGGCCGCTGCTCGACCACGGCGGCGTAGCTCGTGCCGGAGTCGAACCAGACGTCGAGGATATCGGTCTCGCGCTTCCAGTGGGTTCCGCCGCACTTGGAGCAGGTCAGCCCGGTCGGAACCAGCTTCTCGATGGGGGCCTCGAACCAGTAGTCACAGCCAGTCTCATGCTTGGCGTACTTGTCGCAGATGTCGTAAACCCACTTGGAGTCAAACCACGTCTCGTCGCAGTCCTCGCAGATCAGGGCCGAGATGGGGACGCCCCAGTTGCGCTGGCGCGAGATGCACCAGTCCGGGCGGTTGGCGACCATGCTGTGGATGCGCTCTTCGCCCCAGGACGGAATCCACTGGACCTTGTTGCGGATGGCGTCGAGGGCGCGCGAGCGCAGGTCGTTCTCGTTCATGCCGATGAACCACTGGGTGGTGGCCCGGAAGATGACGGGCTTCTTGCAACGCCAGCAGTGCGGGTAGGAGTGGGCGATCTGCTGGGAGGCCAGGAGGTTGCCGAGTTCGGTCAGCTTTTCGATGACCTTCGGGTTGGCGTCCCAGACGTTGAGTCCGGAGAAATGCTCGACCTCGGGCAGGAACTCGCCCCGGTCGTTCATGGGAGAGTAGACCTCCAGGCCGTACTTGAGGCCCGTCTCGAAGTCTTCGCGGCCGTGGCCCGGGGCGGTGTGGACGCAGCCCGTGCCCGTCTCCAGCGTGACGTAGTCGGCCAGCACAACGGGGGACTCGCGGTCATAGATGGGATGCTTGGCCTTGAGTCCTTCGAGCTTCGCGCCCTTGATCGTGGCCAGGGTCTTGTAGCCTTCCCATCCGAACTTGGCGGCACAGTCTTCCAGCAGTCCCTCGGCCAGGACGTAGTAGTCGCCTCCGGTCTCGACCACCACGTAGTCGAAGTCGGGATGCACGGCCACGGCCATGTTGTCGGGAATGGTCCAGGGGGTGGTGGTCCAGATGGCGATGAACAGCTTGCTTACGTCGATGTCGGCCAGTGCGTCGGCCAGCCCGGTCGCCTTGGCGTCGGCCATGGGGAAGCGGACGTAGATGGAGGGCGAGGTGTGGTCTTCGTATTCGACCTCGGCCTCGGCCAGGGCCGTGCGGCAGTCGCAGCACCAGTAGATGGGTTTCTTGCCGCGCACCACGCCGTCGCGCTCCATGAAGCGGCCCAGCTCGCGGGCGGTGGCCGCCTCATACTCGGGCTTCATGGTCATGTACGGATCGTCCCAGACGCCGAGGACGCCCAGCCGCTTGAACTCGCCGCGCTGTGTGTCCAGCCACTTGGCGGCATAGGAGCGGCAGATCTTGCGGATGGTCAGGGTGTCGAGTTCCTTGTTCTTTTTCTTGAGTTCCTGCTCGACCTTGTGCTCGATGGGCAGGCCGTGGCAGTCCCATCCCGGGACATACTGGGCCGTCTGGCCCTGCATGTTGCGGGACTTGACCACGATGTCCTTGAGCACCTTGTTCAGGGCCGTGCCCATGTGGATATGCCCGTTGGCGTAGGGCGGGCCGTCGTGCAGGACGTAGGTGTCGTCGGGGTCCCCGGCGGCGACCATGAGGTCGTAGGCCTTGATCTCCTCCCAGAACTTGAGCGTCTCGGGCTCGCGTTGCTTGAGGTTGGCCTTCATGGGGAAGGCGGTCTGGGGCAGGAGCAGGGTTTTCTTATAGTCGCTCATGGGTTTTCGGTCCTCCGACGCGATATATTTCTATGAATAATATGGGCCGCTCAAATGAGTCCGGGTAGAGTGGTATAACACGGTTCGGAAGTCAAGCGTTCCAAAGCCCTGCGCCGCCGGGGGGAGCGGGTTGCGCTGGCCTGTCAGGGCCTGATCTGCTATGCTCTTTTTCCTGAAGGAGAGAGTGCAACATACAACACGGATGATCGGGAGAATTCATGGGAGTTCACAAGAAACAGCGGGAAGCGGACGAACTGCAGGAGCAGTATGTCAGAAAGTCCTCCTGCATTTTGCTGGTGGTCCTGGCCTTGCTCGGCGGCCTTTTCGTGGGCAACGCAGTGACCATGCTCTATGTCGGCCAGCGCGACGGACGCCAGGCGGCTATTTCCGGCCCGGCCTCGCAGCAGGCTCCGGCCCAGCAGAACGCGCCCCACGCGGCGGACCCCGTTGCCCTGGGCAAGCTTGAGGCGGCCACTGTGGCCGCGCCGACCGATGCCGACGCCTGGGTGGCGCTCGGCAACTATTGCTTTGACCACGACCTGCCCGCCGTCGGCTGGAGCAGTACGACAAGGCCATCGGAGCCTTTGAGCACGCCGCCAATCTGGACACGGCTCATGTGACGGCCCGGTTCAACATGGGCGTGGTCTATCTGCACGATCTGGGCAACACGACCGAAGCCCTCAAGGCATGGAAGGTGGTGCTGTCCATCGACCCCGATGCCAAGACGCCCACAGGCCAACCCGTGGCGGAACTGGTGAGTGAGTTGGAGAAATAACCTCCGCCGCCTGCGCAAGGATCGAAAAAACAAAGGGCGACCTGATGGTCGCCCTTTTTTATTGGGATTGAAATGAGCCGTTTTCTGTTTTTTGTGATTGATCAGATGCCGTCGCCGTCCACAAAGGACTGTTGCAGTACCCGGGTCTGGACGATCTGGGAGCCGGGGGGGACGTCGCGCGTGAGCCAGACGTTGCCGCCGATGACCGAGCCCTTGCCTATGGTGACCCGGCCCAGGATGGTGGCTCCCGCATAGATGATAACGTCGTCCTCCACCAGCGGGTGGCGGGGCAGTCCTTTGATCAGCCGTTCGTCGTCGCCCTTGGGGAAGCTCTTGGCCCCCAGGGTGACGCCCTGGTAGACGCGGACGTTGTCGCCGATGATGCAGGTCTCGCCGATGACGGTTCCGGTTCCGTGATCCATGAAAAAGCCTTTGCCGATGGTCGCACCCGGGTGGATGTCTATGCCCGTGTCCGAGTGGGCCATCTCGCCGATGATGCGGGGGATGATGTCCACGTTGAGCTTGTAAAGCTCGTGGGCGATCCGGTGGTTGGTCAGGGCGTGCACGGACGGGTAACAGAAGATGGTTTCGCCGTGGGTTTTGGCCGCCGGGTCGCCGTCGTAGGCCGCTTCGACATCGGTCAGCAGGAGCCTGCGGAGCCTGGGCAGGGTGGTGATGAACTCGTGGGCCATGCGCTTGGCGCGGCTCTCGCAGTCCCGGCATTTGTCGGTGTCGGTTCTGTCGCAGACGAAACAGTAGCCTCGGTTGATCTGGTCGGCCAGACGGCGCTTGACCCTGTCGAGGGTCGAGCCGATGTAGTAGGGCATGGTGTCCGGCGTGATCTCAGATGGCCCGAAGTAGCCCGGGAACAGGACGCAGCGAAGGTCCTGTACGATTTCGGAGAGAATCTCGATGGACGGCATGGGCACGTCGTCTGCGTAGCGGTGGGAGGCCGGGCCGCTGTCGCCGGATTCCACCAACAGCGCGACGACGTCCGCCAGGGTGTAGTCGGTTTCGGTCATGGTTGTATCCTTAATCGAAGAGAGGGGTGCTCAGGTAGCGTTCGCCCGTGTCGCAGACGATGAAGACGATGAGTTTGCCTTCGTTCTCATCCCGGGCGGCCAGTTGGAGTGCCGCGGCGCAGTTGGCTCCGGAAGAGATGCCGCAGAGGATGCCCTCTTCGTTGATCAGCCGCTTGGCCATGGCAAAGGCGGCGTCGTTTTCAATGGTGATGATTTCGTCGATGACGTCTGTGTTGAGCGCCTTGGGCACGAATCCCGCGCCGATGCCCTGAATGGCGTGCGGCCCTGCCTTGCCTCCCGAGAGAACGGGCGAGGCGGCGGGCTCCACGGCCACGGCTCTGACGCTTGGTTTCTTTTCCTTGAGGGCTTCGCCCACGCCGGTGATGGTCCCGCCCGTGCCGACTCCGGCAACGAAGATGTCCACCATGCCGTCGGTGTCGTCCCATATCTCCAGTGCGGTGGTGGTGCGGTGAATGGCCGGGTTGGCCTCGTTCTCGAACTGCATGGGCATGAATGCGTCGCTGGTCTGGGTGACGATCTCATGGGCCTTGGCTATGGCTCCCTTCATGCCTTCGGCGGCAGGGGTCAGCACCAGTTCCGCTCCGAATCCCTTCAGCAGCTTGCGCCGCTCAATGCTCATGCTCTCAGGCATGGTCAGGATCAGCCGCAAT
>CAMYLL010000152.1 GCA_947259235.1 uncultured Pseudodesulfovibrio sp.
AGGTCTGCATGGAGCTGGGGGCCTTCGCCTACCTCCACAAGCCCGTGGACATCGACGTCCTGAGCCAGACCCTCAAGGCCGCCAACGACAAGATCCGGGCAGAGAAATAACCGGGAACCGGGTGACGACATGGCGATGATAGACAGATTCAAGCCCAAGTTCTGGGACACGGACAACGCCGTGAGCCCGGGCCGCAGCCTGTTCAATTACCGGCGCATCTGGCGGCTGGCCATCCTCCTGCTGACGGTGGTCACCCTGGTCCCGCTGCTGGTGCTGACCTTCATCGACTACAACGTCACCCGGTATTCCCTGGAATCGGAAAACCTCATGCGCACGGCACGGACCACGTCCAACACCCGGCGCACCGTGGCCTACTTCCTCAATTCCAGGGACAAGGCCCTGGAGTTCGTCGCCAACCAGAACGGCGTGGACAGCCTGCGCAACCCGGCAACCCTCAAGGGCATCCTCGATTCCATGAAGCACAGCTTCGGCGGCTTCGTGGACCTGGGCCTCATCGACAGCACCGGCCGTCAGGTGGCCTACATCGGCCCCTACCAGCTGCTGGGGCGGGACTACAGCGGCCAGGAGTGGCTCGCCAACACCCTGACCAGGGGCAGCTACACCAGCGATGTCTTCCTGGGCTACCGCGACGTGCCCCACCTGATCATCGCCCAGCGCATCACCGATGCCAGGACCGGCAAAGACTACGTGCTCCGGGCCACCCTGGACACTGCGCAGTTCAACGCCATCCTTTCGGCCATCGACCTGCCCGGCCAGGGCGACGCCTTCATCGTCAATCATCACGGCGTCATCCAGACCCCGTCCCGCCACCGGGGCGCCATCTTCTCCCATGTCGACCTGCCCATCCCGGCCTACTCCGAGATCACCAGCGTGCAGCAGGAGACGGACAGACACGGCATGGAGTACACCGTGGGCTACGCCTACATCGAGGGCACGCCCTTCATCCTCCTGGTGCTCAAGAAGACCTCGGAGCTGATGAAGCCATGGGAAACCGTGCGCATGGAGCTGCTGTGGATGCTGGTGGTCAGCATCGCGGTGATCCTCATGGTCATCGTGGGCGTGGCCACCTACATGGTGGACAAGATATACTTGGCCGACCAGACCAGGGCGCGCGCCCTGCACCAGATGGAGCACACCAACCGCATGGCCTCCATCGGCCGTCTGGCAGCGGGCGTGGCCCACGAGATCAACAACCCCCTGGCAATCATCAACGAGAAGGCGGGGCTGATCAAGGACCTCTTCCGGTTCAAGGAGGAGTATTCCCATGACGAGCGGCTGCTGGCCAATGTCGATTCCATCATTGCCTCGGTCGAGCGGTGCGGCCGGATCACCAAGCGGCTCCTCGGCTTTGCCCGGCACATCGACGTCCACGTGGAGCCCATCCGGTTCAAGCACCTGGCCGAGGAGGTCATCAGCTTCCTGCACAAGGAGGCCGAGTACCGCAGCATCACCATCCTCATGGACATTCCCGAGGACCTGCCCGACTTCATCTCGGACCGGGGCAAGCTCCAGCAGATCTTCCTCAATCTGGTCAACAACGCCTTTCAGGCCATGAGCGACGGCGGGCACATCGCCATCACCGCCCATCAGGCCGGAGGCGACACCCTGACCTTCGAGGTCAAGGACGACGGCTGCGGCATCCCCGAGGCGGACCGCAAGCGCATATTCGACCCCTTCTTCTCCACCAAGAAGAAGACCGGCGGGACCGGGCTGGGCCTGTCCATCACCTATGGGCTGGTCCAGGAACTCGGCGGCTCCATGTCTGTGGAGAGCACCGTCGGCAAGGGCACGACATTCACCATAACCATGCCCATCAAGGCCACCCCAAGCGAGGCAAGGAAGAATGAAGATACTGTTGGTTGACGACGAAGTGGAGCTGGTCTCCGCCATGGCTGAACGCCTCTCGCTGCGCGGCATGGACGCGGACTGGACCGACAGCGGGGAAAAGGCCCTCGCCATGGCCAAAACCTGCCGGTACGACCTGGCCGTGCTCGACATGAAGATGCCCAAACTGAGCGGGCTGGAGCTCAAGCACAAGCTGACCACCCTGTGCCCGGACATGAAGTTCATCTTCCTCTCCGGCCACGGTTCGGAGTCGGATTTCAAGGCGGGCTGTGCCGAGGCCACCTGCTACCTGATCAAACCCGTCCGGCTGGAAGAGCTCATCGCCAAGATCGATGAGGCCGGGCGCTAAAACAAAGGAGGGACCGATGAACAACGCATCACCAGACAACCGGGAGGGAGTCCGCTTCTTCGGCACGGTCAGCGCATCGGTTTCCCACGAGGTCAAGAACGTCCTGGCCGTGGTCAACGAGGCCGCCGGGCTGCTGGAAGACTTCACGGTCATGGCCGAGCGCGGCATGCCCATCGACCCGGCCCGGCTCAAGCGCGCGGCCCAGTCCATCCAGGGCCAGGTCCGCCGGGGCGACACCATCATCAAGAACATGAACGCCTTTGCCCACTCTGCGGACGCCCCCGAGGCCGGGGAGGACCACGAGACCGACCTGGCCGAGACCCTGCGCCTGGCCGTGAACCTGTTCACCCGCATGGCGGACATGCGACAGGTCTCCCTGGCCCTTGGCGAGGTAACGCCCGCCATGTCCAGGGCCAGCGGCTTTGACGTCATCCACCTGCTGCACGGGGTCATCGGCGCGGCCTTTGCCGCCATGAGCGCGGGCGACGCCCTGACAGTCTCCCTGACCGGGCGGGACAAGGGCGCAACGTTCACCCTGTCCGTCCCGGGCAGGAGCGTGGCCCCGCCGGGGGACGCGGAGTTCACCGCCCTGGCCCGGCGGCTGGGAGCCAGCGCGGAGACAGACGAAAACGGCGCCCTCGCGGTCACCCTCGCCCGCTGACGGGCGATGACGCGATCATGACCGGATCATGGCAGGGCGATTATATAAAGAACCACAACAACAAGACATTCCAAGGAGAAATACAATGACTGAAAAAGTGCTGCTCATCGACGACGAAGTGGATTTCCTGGAGAACCTGTCCGAGAGAATGCGTGTTCGCGGCATGGACGTCAGCACGGCCCAGACCACTGACAACGCCATCGACGCCGTGGAAAGCGCGGAATACGACGCCATCGTCCTCGACCTCCAGATGCCGGGCATGAACGGCATCGACATGCTCAAGGTGATCAAGGAACGCCACCCGGAGATGCAGGTCATCCTGCTGACCGGACAGGCCACCCTGGAGGCGGGCATCGAGGCCATGAAGCTCGGCGCCATGGACTTCATGGAAAAACCGGCAGACATCAACTCCCTGACCGAAAAGATCAAGAAGGCCCAGGCCAAGAAGATGCTCATCGTCGAGAAGAAGGCCGAGGGAAAGGTCAAGGACATCCTGGCCAGCAAGGGCTGGTAAGGCTTCTCTACGGGCCACCCGACCCGTTCATCAAACCGTCCGTCCCAAGGGGCTTCGGCATCTGCCGGAGCCCCTTGTGCGTTGCAACGTCACGGCGCGCGCATTGACATCCTTCCCGCCATGCCCCACAAATGGCAGACTGATCACCACATACGGGAGACACAGCATGCACGACGACACCCGCCGAAACAACACGGACACCAGGACGGAGACCGACAGCCTCGGCCACATCGAGGTCCCGGCAGAACGCCTCTGGGGAGCCCAGACCCAGCGCGCCCTGACCCTCTTCACCATAGGCCGCGAGCCCATGCCCGCTGAAATGATCGAGGCATACGCCTTCATCAAGAAAGCGTGCGCCCAGGCCAACCGCGACGCGGGCAAGCTCGCTCCCGAGCTGGCCGCCCCCATCATCGAGGTCTGCGACGAGCTGCTGGCGGGCGAGCACGCCGACATGTTTCCCCTGCCGGTCTGGATCTCCGGCAGCGGCACGCAGTTCAACATGAACGTCAACGAGGTCATCGCCAACCGCTGCTCGCAGATGGCGGGCACGCCCCTAGGCAGCAAGCGCCCGGTGCACCCCAACGACCACGTGAACATGTGCCAGTCGACCAACGACAACTTCCCCTCGGCCATGTTCGTTGCCGCCACCCTCGGCGTGGTCCGCTCCCTGCTGCCCGCGGCCCGGGGGCTGCGCCACGGTCTGGCCGCCCGGGCAGACGAATGGGCCGACGTGGTCAAGATCGGCCGCACCCACATGCAGGACGCCACCCCCCTGACCCTGGGCCAGGAGTTCTCCGGCTACGCCGCCATGCTCGACGACAACCTGACGCGCCTGGAGCAGGCTCTGACGGGCGTCTTGTGCCTGCCCCTGGGCGGCACGGCGGTGGGCACGGGCATCAACGCCTACCCCGGCTTCGACGTGGACGCCACAGGCCGCCTGGCCGAGCTGACAGGCCTCGCCTTCCGCACGGCCGGGAACAAGTTCGCGGTCCAGGGCAGCCACGACGCCCTGGTCCATCTCTCCGCCGCACTCAAGACCCTGGCCGCGTCCCTGCACAAGATCGCCTGCGACATCCGGCTCCTCGGCTGCGGCCCGCGCGCCGGTCTGGGCGAGCTGATCCTTCCGGCCAACGAGCCCGGCTCGTCCATCATGCCGGGCAAGGTCAACCCCACCCAGTGCGAGGCCCTGACCATGGTCGCCATGCAGGCCATGGCCAACGACGCGGCCGTGACCCTGGGCGGCATGGCCGGGACCCTGGAGATGAACGCCAGCAAGCCGCTGATGATCTACAACGTCATGAACTCCATCCGCCTGCTGGCCGACGGCATGGACAGCTTCCGCACCCATCTGCTGGACGGCCTGGAGGCGGACCTCACGCGCATAGAGACCCACGTGCGCCACTCCCTGATGCTGGTCACCGCCCTCAACCCGGTCATCGGCTATGAAAAGGCCGCCAGGATCGCCCTGCACGCCCACAAGCAGGGCATCACCCTGCGCCAGGCCGCCCTCGACCTTGATCTGGTCAGCGAGGAGGAGTTCGACCGCGTGGTGGTCCCCAGGCGGATGATCAACCCCCGAGGCTGACCGGGACCAGGGCGTAGAGCGTCGCCCCCACCATGATGACCACCAGCGCCACGTTGACCCCGGCCAGCACCCGGGGCGAACGCAGGGTATGCAGGAGCATGGAACCGGCCCAGCCCCACAGGCTGTGAAAGGACACCTGAAAGACCAGAAAGGTCGGGATGAAGATCGCCATCTCAATGGCCAACGGCAGTGACGGGTCCGCCAACTGGCTGAACCCCACCACGGACATGGCCCAGCTCTTGGGGTTGAGCGGATGGATGAACACCCCCTCCACAAAGCTGAACCGCCGCGCCGCGCCCGGCTCGGCAAGGCGCATGCGCAGCAGCTTCCAGGCCAGATACAGGATATACCCCATTCCCCCGACCTTCATGACCAGCGCCGCACCGGGCGAGGCCATGAACAGCCCGCCGAGGCCAAGCCCCACCAGCGCGTTGAGCCCCACCATGCCCACCGTGGTCCCTGCCAGAAAGGGCAGGGCCGAGCGGAAGCCCGTGGCCTGGCCGATGGCCATCATGGTCAGGTTGCCCACCCCGGGCGTCCCGGTCATGACGATGACGAACAACACGAAGGCGGCGTAGGTATCCAGGCTCATGGGCTCTCTCCTTTGCCGGGCGCGCTCAATGGACGCGGCCCGGCCCTGGGGCTGGGGTTCTTGATTCACGCCTTGTACGGTTGACATTGTATGAGGTCAATGCAAACATTGTCTGCATGACAATATGGAACCCCGTGCTGGCCCGGGACTCCGGGCCGCTCTTTCTGGAACTGGCCGACGCCATCGAGCGGGACATCGCCTCCGGCGTCCTGCGCCCGGGCGAGCGGCTGCCCACCCATCGCGACCTGGCCGACGCCCTGGCCGTCAACGTCTCCACCGTGACCCGGGGCTATGGCGAGGCCGAGCGGCGCGGGCTGGTGGCGGCCACCGTGGGACGGGGAACCTTCGTGGCCTCGGACGCGGGCACGGCCACCTCCATGGTCGCCTTTGAGCCTGCCGCGCCCGGCATGATCCAGATGGGACTGATCACCCCGCTGCACTATCTGGACCCTGACGTGAGCGACGGCTTCAAGCGCATAGCCCGGCGCATGGACCCGAGCGCCTTCATGCGCTACACCGAGCCGCGAGGATTGCCCGAACACCGCCGCGCGGGCGCGGCCTGGGCGGCCCGCTACGGCATAAAAGCCGAGGCCGAAGAGATCATCGTCTGCGCCGGGGCACAGCACGCCCTCACCTGCATCCTGGGCGGTCTGTTCCGCGCCAGGGACCGCGTGGCCACGGACGCCCTCACCTATCCCGGGCTCAAGACCCTGGCCGCCATGCTCGGCATCCGGCTGGTCCCCATCCCCATGGACGAGGAAGGGATGATCCCCGAGGGGCTCGACGCCGCCTGCCGCAGGGAGCCGATCAGGGCCGTCTACCTCATGCCCGGCATGCACAATCCCACCACCATCTCCATGCCCGACCACCGGCGCGACGCCATCGCCGCGCTGGCCGAGACCCACGACCTGCTCGTCATCGAGGACGACGCCTATGACCTGACCACCCCCGGCGACGCCGCCCCGGTGGGATGCCGCGACCGCGAGCGGTCCGTCTACATCGCGGGCATGTCCAAGTCACTCGCCGCCGGGCTGCGCGTGGCCTTCATCGCGGCCCCACGGCGCCTGCTCAAGCCGCTGGCCCAGGCCGTGCTCAACACCATCTGGATGACCCCGCCCCTCAACGTCGAGCTTGCCGCCATGTGGATAG
>CAMYLL010000153.1 GCA_947259235.1 uncultured Pseudodesulfovibrio sp.
GCGTCACCGGAGAGCACCCCGTCGATCTTGGCCTGGATGACCTCGGTGGGGTCCTTGTCGTTGGCAGCGTATTCATAGGTGAATTCGCCCACGGTATACGCCGTGGATGCATACTGGAGCGGCGCCATGCCGACAAACCCGCCGACGCTGAGCAACGGGCCGACCACGGCGCAACCGGGCAGCAGGGCCAAAAGCCCCAACACTGATAACATTGCGGCCGCTTTCCTCAAAGCAGCCCTTGCGCGTCTTTCCATGGTGACCCCCACAAGTACGTTGTTGACCACCCTCATTCCCCAATGAGCCGGATAACGCTTCGATACAATACACACTTTTTCCCTATCGGACAATGTTTTCAAAGTATTTAGGGGTGTTGGAAAAACACCCCTGCTTTTTTCCGGCATTATCCAACTAAACCAGTATGTTATACTGCAAAAAAATGATCAATTTTTTATCCTTAAAAAGCAGAAAGTTAGAAAAAGTTCTCTTGAAATACTTGAGAAAATCCTTAGCGGACAGATGGCGGAATCGGCACACCGCGAGGTCGGCGTGCTTTACCTCGGCGCGGCAACGGGGTATTCCACGGACCGTATGCACAGCGACCATGCACCATCCCCGGGCCGGGCCGGGCTGAGAGCGCTGCCCCTGGCCGCCTCCTTCGTGGCGATCCCCCTGGCCTCGGCCGGGGCGCGCTTCATCGACGCGTCCGGCGAGTCCGCCGCCTTCCTGCCCTGGCTGCTGCTGGCAGGCATCGGCGTGCTGGCCGCCCTGCGCCGCCCCGCGCCCGGAGAGCCCACGCGCCGAGGTTTTCCCTTTGGCGTGGCCCTCTTCACCATGCTCTGCGCCGGGCTGATTCTCTACACCCCGACCCTGGTCTCCGGGCTGGCTCCGCTTCTGCCCCATCTGGCCGAGCTTTCGCCGCTGGTGATGCTCCTGCTGTGCTTCCTGTGGGCCGCCACCTTCGGCCTGCCGGACCGGGCCGACCTGCAACGATACGGCGCGCTGCTCGGCGCGCTGTGCCTGGCGGACCTGGCTCTTGAGCTGGCCCTTTTCCGCGCCGTGCCCGCGGTGCGGCTCATCGGCAATGCCGACATCCTGGCCGGGCTGCTACTTGTCTCCCTGTGTGCCGGGCTCCGGCCGGGCGAATCCGAGGGCGGCCTGCCCGAGCCGGATCAGGGCCGCCCCCTGTGGCGCGCGCTGGTCATGCTCGGCCTGCTCGCCTGCCTGTCCCGACCCGGGCTGTTTGCCGGGGCCTGGGTCTACCTGTGTTTCGGCCGGGGCGGGCTGGGCCGCCGCGCCCTGTATTGTGCCCTGTGCGCCGCCCTCTTTGCCGCCACGTTCTACCTCCCGGCCACCGTGTCGGACTCGGCCCGCTTCGTGGATTACTGGCTGTGGCTCGAAGCACTCAGGCTCTGGGGTCAGAACCCGACCGCGCTGCTCTCGGGGTTCCCCTTGTCCACCCCCCTGCCAATCGACTTTCCCATGGGCATGGGCCCCATCTGGGAGGCGGCCACCCGCAGCCCGACGCCCTTCGGCGTCTCGGTTTCCCAGATCCCATCCTTTTGGCTGCGCGCCATCATGGGATGGGGGCTTGCCGCCCCGGCGGCGCTGCTGGCGGTGCTCATCCCCCTGCTCCTGCGCCGCCCCACGCGGCTCGGCGCAGGGCTGACAGCTGCGCTCTTCGCCCAGGGGATGTCCACCCCGCTGCTCTACGATCCGGCCATGGCCGCCCCCATCGGGCTGGCCTTCATCCTGGCCCTGCGACTCCCTGAAAGCACTGTCTCCCATCAGTCCGAACCGACCGTCGCGCCCCGTGAAGCGACGCCTGACACCGGGACCGACCCGGTGGACGAGTGGGACCTGCGTCCCTTGTAATCACCCTTTCACTCTCCAGGTGAACCATGTCCATTTTTTCCGCGACCGCCCCCATCCTCGTGACCTGTCCCAAGGGAATGCCCGAATACCTCGCCACCGAGATGGCCGGGCTGGGCCTCACCGAGGGCGAAATCCTCGAAGCCGGAGCCATGGCCCGGGGCACGCTGGCCGACTGCATGCGCCTCAACCTGCACGTGCGCACCGGCCACCGGGTGCTCTTCGAGCTGAAACGGTTCGACGCCCCCGGCCCGGACGAGCTGTATGCCGCCGTCATGACCATCCCGTGGGAGGAGTTCATCCCCCTGGACGGATACTTCCGCGTGGACGCGTCCATCCGCGACACCCAGGTCACGGACTCGCGGTTCGCGGCCGTGCGGGTCAAGGACGCCGTGGCCGACCGGTTCATGCAGCGCTTCGGCAGCCGCCCGGACTCCGGCCCCCTGACCCGGGGCGTGTGCCTCTTCCTGCACTGGCGCGGACGGCGCGCCACCCTGTACCTGGACACCACGGGCGACCCCCTGCCGCGCCGGGGCTATCGCAAGCGGCCCCACACCGCGCCCATGCAGGAGACCCTGGCCGCGGCCTGCGTCATGGCCTCGGGCTGGCCCGAGCTGGCGGCCCGCGGCGGCCACTTCATCTCCCCCATGTGCGGCTCCGGGACGCTGGCCATCGAGGCCGCGCTCATGGCCATGCACGGCGCGCCCGGCCTCCTGCGCGAGGACTTCGCCTTCATGCACCTGCCCGGGTACGACCCCGCCTTCTGGGAGCGGCTGACGGACGAGGCCGAGGACGCAGAGACCCCGGACATTGCCGGACGCATCATCGCGACAGACCACGACCCCGAGGCCATCGAGGCGGCCCGGGACAACGCGCGCAACGCGGGAGTGGGGGATTTCATTGAATTCGCCCTCTGCGACTTCAGCCAGACAGAGGTCCCGGACGGCCCCGGCGTGGTCATGCTCAACCCCGAGTATGGCGAGCGGCTGGGCGACGCCGCGAGCCTGGAGCCCGTGTACCGGGCCATCGGCGACTTCTTCAAGCAACGTTGCGGCGGCAAGCGCGGCTTCTTCTTCACCGGCAACCTCGACCTGGCCAAATGCGTGGGCCTCAAGACCAAACGCAGGCGCATCTTCTTCAACGCCAAGATCGAATGTCGCCTGCTGGAATACGAGCTGTACGAGGGCACGCGCAAACAGAAATAGCCCCGCACCTCCGCCGCATCCCCCACATTCGGCCCCCGTCAAAACAACGGCCCGGCGCAGACAATGGTCTGCGCCGGGCCGTCGATCGTTCGCTGTCCGATGGGTTATCGAAGAATCAGGAGAGGATGGTCCGCTCCACAGAAGCCAGCTTGCGCCGCAGGTCGTCATCGAGCACGGCCCGCTCCGCCGCCTGGGCGGCCAGAATGTCCGCCCGGGAATGCATGGTCTGCATCTTGTACTTGTTGCCCAGGGCGTTGCCCTCCTCCGGGGCCGAGACGCGCGAGGCCGCGCCGGAGCGCTTCTTGTGCCCCACGGCAAGATGCCCCTGATAGACAGGGAACAGTCCGGCCTCGCACAGGCGCAGGTCGTGCTCCATGTCGTCGTACTGCGAGGGCGAGAGGTGAATGGCAAAATCGCCCGCATCGCGCAGGACCCTGGTGCGGAAGAGGTGACAGCATCCGGTGACCGAGGCGCAGGGGCGCAGGATATCGAAAAGCCCGCTGTCCATGGTCTGGATATGCAGGTCCGAGAGCCGGAAGGGATTGGGAGCCATGCGCGTGAGGTCCGGGGGAGGGCTGTCGGGGTCCGCCAGCAGGTGGCTGTCCGCGCTCTGGATGAGGGCGGGGTTGGCGTGGTCCACCACCTTGCAGCCCCACACGCCTGCCTCGGGATACTGGCGCACGGCCGCGCCCAGGCGCAGCAGCCAGTCGGCCGGCAGATCCACATCGTCGTCGAGATAACAGGCGAAGTCATGCCTGCCCACCGCGTCGAGCCGCATGAGCCAGTTGCGCGCGGCGGGCGCCCCGATATTCACGGGCAGGCTGACAACGGTGAACCGGCCCGCCCCCAGCCGCGAGTCGAAGCGGGACTGCCAGGAGGCGAGCATCTGGGCGGTCTCGTCCGTGGAGCCGTTGTCGAGCACAAAGATCGACGCGCCGTCCAGCTCGGACTGGTGGAGCGAGCGCAGGGTCGCGTCCAGTTCGATGGCCTTGTTCCACGAATAGAGCAGGACGGCCGTGGAGCCGCCCAGGCGGCACTGCTCCCCCTCTCGGCCTGCCAGCAGGTCGTGCAGCCGCAGGAGCAGGCTGGTGTTCCACGGCGCGTGGCGCACGGCGTCCAGAAGCAGGAGATTTGCCGAGGCGGGATCGCCCTCTGCCAGCATGCACAGCCCGGCGTTCAGCACGCCGAAGGCGGGACCGAAGACGTCCCCGGTCCGCTGATAGAGCCGGGCCGCCTCTGCCCGGCGGCCGTCAAAGGCGTTGATGCGCGCGGCCACGCAGTCCATGACCGGTTCCAGCCCGGACGGCGGGGCGAAGTCCATCATGGCCCGGACCCAGTCCGGCTCGTTGCCCACCAGTCCCATGGCCACGGCCTGCTCGCGCCAATAGAGATTGGCCGGTTCCTTGGCTATGGACTGTTCCACGAAATGCATGATCTTGGGGAAATCGCGGCGGACCAGGAGCCGCTCATAGTAGGCGGTGTTCTCCGGCCTGTGCCAGCTCCCGGCCAGAAGCTCCAGGCAGGCACGGGTGGCCGCAGGCAACAGCTCCCGCAGGGACGGATGGGCGAGCAGCTCGGCGGCCATGGCCCCGTCCAGCGGATTTTCGCCAAAGGCGGTCTGGACGGCGTCCACGGCCACAGGGGTCAGCCCGGGGTCGCCCGAACGCAGACACCCGCCCGCCATGTCCAGCAGGTGGAGCCTGCCGGTGAACCCCAGGAGCAGCTTGTGGCGCAGCGGCTCGGGCAGGATGCTCCAGAAGGAGCCAAGCGGCGTGACGGCCGGATCACTCATGCCCTGCGGCCTCCGGGTCGTCGAAATCAACGGGTATCTGCCCTGCCAGCTCGCGCACGGGCAGGGGATCGCGCAACCGTTCGCCCATGTAGACGCGCATCAGGTTGCGCCCCTTGGCCTCCGGGGTGAGCAGGGTGCGCACCACGGCGCGGCCCGCACGGCCCATGGCGAACCGGGCCGGAGGGTCCTCGGCCAGCAAGCGCATCTTCTCGGCCAGGCAGTCATGGTCCCCGCTCTCGCAAAGGTAGCCGTTGACGCCGTCCGCCACCAGCTCGGGCACGCCGCCCACGGCGGAGCACACGGCGGGCAGACCGAGGTCGAACCCTTCGAGCAGGGTATTGGGCAGGCTTTCCATGCGCGAGGTCATGCACAAAACGTCCGAGAAGCGCAGCTCCTCAAGCACGGCGGCGTGGTCCAGCTCGCCGGTGACGTGCAGCCGTTCGCGCACGGCCGGGGTGATGATGTCGTCGTAGCGGCCCATCTCGTCCTGGCGCACGCCCACGGCCACGAACTCCACGTTGCGGTGGTCGCCGGTCCGGCAAAAGGCTGCCGCGGCGCGCAGGAAGACGTCGAACCCCTTGATCTGCGCCCCGTTGCCCACATAGATGAGGCGCGCCCCCCGCTTCTTGCGCGGTTTGGGTTCGCCGAAGTCCGGCCCGCAATAGGCGTTGTAGACCACGCTCAGGCGGCTGTCGGCCACCCTGTGGCGGCGCAGCACCCGGGCGCACTCGTCCGAGTTGCAGATGACGCCGTGTGCCGGGGCGGTCCAGAGAAAGAAGATGTCGTTGGGCCGGGAGATGACGCCCCGGTTGATGAACAGGCGGAACTTTGCGCCCATGAGCCGGGCCAGCACGCCCATCTTGTAGGCCCGGTTGTGAAAGGTGTGGACCACGTCGATGCCCTGCTCGCGCACCAGCCGCTTCATGAACCGCCCGGCCGCGAGGTAGTCCTTGAACCCGGTAAAGGGAAAGACCTCCGCCCCGGTCCCCTTGAGGGCGTCGTTGATGGGCGAGGCCGGGTCGAGCACGGCGCAGGCCGTGACGCCCATGGCGGTCATGGCCTCGATGTTGTTGACCATCTGGCGGCTGCCGCCGGACAGGCGCAGGGAGTCCGTGACGTAGAGCACGCGCCTGATCTCCGGCGGCTTGCGCCAGAGCTTGAAGAAAACGCGCGCCGCCGGGACTGGACCAACTTGCCCGTCTTGGGCCGCCCCACGCCGATGCGGTTAAGCCGGTAGGGGTCCGTGCCTCTGGCGTTGACCCACCGCTCCAGGGTGAAGGCCCCGGCGTATCCCGCCCGTTTCAGCTCGGCCTGGGCGTCGTCGCAAAAATGCCCCCAGGGCCAGCAGAAGAGCTGCTCGTCCAGGCCGTTGAGCTCCCGGATGCGGGCCATGCTGCGCGTGAAGTCCTCCCGGCAGAAGGCGAGCCGGTCGGCCGTGGAGCGCAGGGCCATGTGCACCGCGCCAGCCTCGTCGATCCGGGGCCAGAAGCCGTCGTAGACATAGGCGCTGCCGTCGTCGAAGGTGGGCCAGGACGGATCAAAACCGGGATAGATGGACCAGGCGGGCCAGCGGGCGTGGGCCTCGCCCATGAGGGCATAGGGCCGCAGCGTGCGAAACGTTCCCTGGTGGCGGCAACCGTGGGAGAAGACCTCCATGCCCGCGTCGAGCATGGCCCGGACCTCGCCCTCGTTGACGAACTGGGAGTGGTCCCCGCCCTGGAGCGCCGCCTTGAGGGCCTCGGGCATGGTCCGCATGGTCGGGGCGTCCCCTGCGGCGCGGGCCTTCCCCGGGTCCGTGAAGTCGGTCAGGATGAAAAATGTGCCGGTCATGTTGCGCCGCACA
>CAMYLL010000154.1 GCA_947259235.1 uncultured Pseudodesulfovibrio sp.
GGGGGACGATCTTCATGCGCGGAAGAAATGACGGAGGCGGACAATCGGCGGGCGGCGGCAGGGGCGCTCCCACCAGACGGTCGGCCATGGTGCTGATGCCCTCGAAGACCACGTCCGTCCACTTGATGGTATCGCCCGTAAGGTTCGAGGAGACGAGCATCAAAAAGACGGCGAGGTCCCGCTGCTCCGGCGGCAGGCTCCTGGCCCAGCCACGCCAGAACGCAGGATAATCACGCAGCGGATCAATGACGCGCTCAAGCTGGTCGTGGACTTCACTCTCGCGCCCGAGCTCCGTCAGCAGCTCCACGAGCAGCATCCGCGCTTCGAGAAAGTCGGGATGGCGATCAAGGCCCTTCTTGAGTGTGATGACCGCATCTTCGGGGTTGCCGTTTTCAACAAACAGCTTGGCCAGGGGAAAGAATATCCTCGACCCCGGCTCCATGGAGAGAACTTCCTGGTACCACTCAATTTTCTTGCTCATCGGTCCCTTCTTTGCGTGGGTTGGCAGTCTCGTCGGGAAATATGTAGAGGATTTCATCCTTTTTGACAAAGTTCATCCGTTCGCGAACTATTTTCTCCTGATAAGCCGTATCGGACTTCAACCGGCGAATCTCCTGGCTCAGGTCGAGGCTTTCGCCGTCCACGGCATCAATTCTGGACTGCAACAACTCGTAACGGTTCTTCAGCTCCAGATAGGCGATGACGCCCTAATCGCTCCAGATCAGCCGAACCAGCAGAAACAGATTGATGAAGACCAGCAGTGCGACGATGAGAATACGTCCGTGCATACCCTACTGAAGCCTGCGCCCGGATTTAGCCGCCGACCCCAAACGGACCAAAGGCCCCTGCAACTCCTTGAGAAAGTTGGCAGTGGCGCTTTCAATGCGCTCCACATCCTGTTCACTCAGGTCGACCTTGTCGATCTTTTCGAGAAAGGATTTGAGCACGATGAACTCGTCGAGCAGGGAGTTGCCGTGCTCCAGCTTTTCCAGCTGGGGCTCCAGGTCCAGAATGGTCTGGAGGCAATTCGTGATGCGAACAAGATGGTTCACTGAATTGGTATCGGTCATGATGGACACCGTCTTACTGTTCAATTCTCTTCAGTTTTTAACCACTTTTTATAGAAATTGTACAGATAATTTCCACCGGAAAAAATCGTCAGTATCAATGCGACCCAGAGGAGGCCGTGCCCCAGAGGTCTCGGGTCCCATCCGAGCAAGGGATAGTGGAAGATCAGGAACCCCGTAGCCAGGCTCTGGAGCAGGGTTTTGGCCTTGCCGAACTTGTCTGCGGCCACCACCTCGCCCATCTCCGCGGCCACGGCGCGCATGCCCGTGACGGCAAGCTCCCGGCCGATGATGATAATGACCATCCAGGCCGGGACGCCCCACCCGGGGCCGAGCCTGACAAGCATGATCAGGACCGAGCCGATGAGCAGTTTGTCTGCCAGGGGATCGAGAAACTTGCCCAGGTTCGTGATGATGTTCTGTTCGCGGGCGATCTTGCCATCGAAGTAGTCCGTCACCGAGGCGATGAAGAAGACGCCGAAGGCGAAATACGAGCCGAACCTGAACCCGAACCACATCTCGAAATAGAGCAACAGCACGATGATCGGTGCCGCGCCTATCCTGGCCATGGTCAGACAGTTGGGAAGGTTGAATATATCCTTTCTCATAACTCCCCACCTAGGCGTGAGTTGTAGACGCCGCTTCGAGACTCTTTTCCGCCGCATCGGCGATGGTATCCGCCAGCGCTATGAAGGCGCGCTTGGCAAAGGAATCTTCCTCGAAGAGTACCACAGGTTTACCCATATCGCCAGCCACAACAGTGGCCGGATCCAGCGGAATCGCGCCGAGGAATTCGAGTCCGTACTTATCGGCGAGGTCCCTGCCGCCGCCCTTCTTGAACAGGTCGATGGACTCATGGCAATGGGGGCAGACCAGTCCGCTCATGTTCTCCACCACGCCGAGGACGTTGGCCTGGGCATACTGGAGGAAATTGATGGATTTGCGGACATCCGACAGGGAGACCTCCTGAGGCGTGGTGACCACGACGCACAGCGCCTCGGGCACGGTCTTCAGGACAGTCATGGGTTCGTCGCCGGTACCGGGAGGCGAATCGACCACCAGGAAATCAAGCTCGCCCCACTGCACATCGGAGACGAACTGGCGGATGGCCGAGGTCTTCATGGGACCGCGCCACAGCACGGCCTGGTCCGGGTCCTTGAGCAGGGACTCCATGGACACCACGTGCAGGTTGTCGTTGTACCGCTTGGGCAGGATCAGCGAGCCTCTGTCTATGTCAAGAGTGCCCGAGATGCCCAGCAGGGTCGGCACGCTGGGGCCGTGGATGTCCACATCCAGAAGCCCCACCTTGAACCCCTTGGCCGCCAGGGCCGCAGCCACGTTGACGGAGACGGAGCTTTTGCCCACCCCGCCCTTGCCGCTCATGATGAACAGCTTGTATTTGATCTTCTTCAGGGTGGACCGAATCATCTCGTCCTGAAGCTGCATCTTGGCGCTCGGCGCGCCCTTGTCGCCACCGCCGCCACACGAACCGGAACTGCAACCACTCATGAGTCTTTCACCTTATTGCTTGCGCCGTCTAAGCGACGGCCTCATACACTTCTGCCGCTGCGGGACACACGATCCAACAGCAAAACGGCCATCGCCCCGGCCAAAGCCAAGCCAATCGCCACGAAAAGTTCACTATCCACACCGCTGGGCAGCACGTTCATCTCCCGCAGCACATGGACCTTGCCGCGAATGACCGCGGTTTCAAGGACATCCTTCCAGGGCCACACCTTGCGAAGCGCCCCGATCATGAAGCCTGTCAGCACGCTCACCGTGGCCGCGTGCCACCGATGAAGAAGGTAATGCAGGACGCGAGAAAAAACAATTATCCCCACCGCCGCCCCGCAGGCAAAGACAACGATGACCAAAAAATTATCCAACACAAAGGGATTCTTGAGCGTTCTCGTGACATACTCGTACTTGCCGAGCATCAGCAGCAGAAAGGCCCCGCTGATGCCGGGCAAAATCATGGCGCAGATGGCGATGGCCCCGCACAGAAAAATGAACGGCAGGGTTTCGGGCGTCGAGACCGGGATCATACCCACCAGAAGGAAGCTGCCCACCGCGCCAAGGCCGACCAAGGCAAGGTTTGTCACGTTCAGAGGCCGGATCTCGCGCCCGACCACGTATATGGACGCGGCTATGAGGCCCATGAAAACGGACCATATCTCGATGGGGTGGGCAAGCAGCATATAGTTCATGACGCGGGCCATCCCGACCAGGGCCGTGAGGATGCCAAAGAGCAGGCAGACCAGAAAACGCAAGTGAACCGAAGCCAGCGCACCCGGGATATCCAGCCTGACCAGCCGCCGGGCAAAGTCGAGATCAACCGAACGGATGGCATCCACCAGCTGGGTGTAAATGCCCGTGATAAAGGCGATGGTTCCGCCGGAAACGCCCGGAATGATATCCGCCGCGCCCATGCAGAACCCCTTGCCCCAGAGCAGGGCCGCGCCCCTCACGTCTCGGGGGCCGGGGCTGGCCATGAACGCCTGTGCCAGCGTCGTCTCTTTCTTGATCATTCCTGCTTACCAGCCATGCTGTCCCACAAGATCGACAAAGGCCACGTCGCCCTGGTCGGAGCGGGTTACCCGGCCATCCAGTTTTTCTATGAGAACAAGCCGCTGCACCCGCTTGGATTCCCCCACGGGGATAAGCATGCGGCCGGGGTCGGCCAGTTGGTCTATGAGCGGCTCGGGCACTTCCGGCCCGCCTGCCGTGACGATTATGCGGTCATAGGGCGCGTGCTCGGGCCAGCCCATGGTTCCGTCGTCGAGCTTGAGCTTGACCGAGAACATCCGCATGTCCATGAACCGCTTGCGCGCCGCGAAAAATAGCTTTTTGATGCGCTCCACCGTGTAGACATCGGCGCCCATGTGGGCCAGCACGGCGGCCTGGTATCCCGAGCCGGTGCCGATTTCGAGCACGCTCATGCCCGGTTCCACCTGGAGCAACTCGGACATGCGCGCCACTATGAATGGCTGGGAGATGGTCTGTCCCTCGCCGATGGGCAGGGGGCCGTCGGAATACGCCTTGTACGCAAAGGCCTCCTCGACGAAGAGGTGTCTGTGGAGAGACCGCATGGCGGAAAGAACCGCCGGGTCCGAAACGCCGCGCGCCTCGATTTGTTCACGCACCATGCGCTCTCTGGACCTCACCGGATCAACCATGCATTCTCCTGAAAAAAGAACTCGGCGCTCCGCCTGGAACGCCTGCGGGATGCTGAACAGATTCCGCCGTCAAAGTCAACCAAACCCCTGTCCCGAGGTTATTTAAAACCACTCCTCCTTGACACTGTCGGGGCTTTGATGTTGACTGATAATATTCACGAAACGGAGGACATTAATGCTCAAAGTCAAGGATCTGATGACCACGCCGGTCTTCTCTCTGCGAGAAACCGACTCCCTGCAAAGCGCCCGCTCCATGATGGACCTCCAGCGAATCCGGCACATCCCCATCGTCACGGTGGACAACGTCTTCACCGGCCTCGTCACCCACCGCGACATCCTCTCCGCGACCATCTCCCAACTGGCCGAGATGGACCCCGAAACCCAGAGTGAGATAGACGCGGGCATCCCCATCAGGGAAGTCATGCGCACGGACATCAAGACGGTTGACGAGGAATCGTCCCTCAAGGACGCGGCCCAGACCCTGCTCAACCACAAATACGGCTGCCTGCCCGTTGTCCACGACGGCGTGCTCATGGGCATACTGACCGAGGCGGACTTTCTGCGGCTGACGATCAAACTGATGGATGCCCTGGACCAGCAGTAAGCAGCTTCCGCCAGCCCCCCGGACATGCCGCATTCGATGAATACGGCATGTTTTTCTTTGACCGGTGGAGCACTCGTTCCGACTCCCCGGTTCCCGTGCGGATTTTTCGTCCCCTACCCTTGTCTCCCGTGGCGGATATGTATAGACTTAGTCTAGATTATCACACAACAGGATGAAACATGAACAAAGAGAGTAACAGCCTGATGAAAAAAGAAGGAGGCAAGGGTTTCCCCCTCGCCCTGACAGCGGTCATCATTCTCCTCGCCCTTGCCGCAGGAGGATTTCTCCTCTTGAAGGATACCGCTCCGCCGGTCATAGCCATTAGCCCAGACACCCCCCGGTTGGGACAGGCCGCACAGGTAACCGTCTCGGCGGAAGACCAGGGCAGCGGCCTGAAAACCCTTGACGTGGCCGTCACCCAGAACGGCAAACGGACAGAGCTGGTATCCAAGACCTTTTCCAGCGGGTCCATGCAGACCGAGGAAATCATCGACCTCGCCAAGGGCCAGATCGCCGAAGGCGAGTTCACAATCTCGGTCACCGCCCGCGACGCATCACTCTATCCCTTTGGCGCGGCCGGCCTGTCCTCGGCCGAAAAGACCTACACCTTCGACGCCACTCCGCCGCGCATCTTCGTCCAGTCCCATACCAACAACCTGAACCAGGGCGGCAGCGGGCTGATGGTCTACACCCTCTCCGAGGTGGCCGAGCAGACCGGCATCCGCGTGGGCGAGCGGTTCTTCCCCGCCTATCTCCAGCCCGGCAACGACATGCGCTACTACTGCATGTTCGCCATCCCCTGGGATACCCCGCCCTCCGAGTTCAAGCCGTTCATCGAGGCATCCGACGCAGCGGGCAACAGCGCCAAGCGGTCGTTCAACTACCACGCCAACGCCCGCCCGTTCCGCAAGGACCGCATCACCCTCTCGGACTCGTTCATGGAAAAGACCATCCCCGAGTTCCAGGGGCTCGTCCCGGCCAAGGGCTCGTACCTCGACCAGTACCTCTACATAAACAACGACATCCGCAAGCAGAACCGGGCCAAGCTCCTGGAGTTCGGCAGACAGACGTCGCCGGTCATGCTCTGGAGCGGCACATTCTCACGGCTGCCCAACGCCGCCAACAGGGCCCGCTTCGCCGACAATCGCGACTATATGTACCAGGGCAGGCAGGTGGACAACCAGACCCATCTCGGGCTGGACCTGGCCAGCATCAAGCACGCCCCGGTCCCGGCAGGCAACAACGGAACCATCGTCTATGCCGATTTCCTGGGCATCTACGGCAACGTGGTGATCATCGACCACGGCCTGGGGCTGCAAACCATTTACGCCCATCTCAGCTCCATGGCCGTCACCGCCGGACAGGGCGTGACCAAGGACGAGATCATCGGCCACACCGGCACCACCGGCCTGGCGGGCGGCGATCACCTCCACTACGGCGTCGCCGTGGCAGGCATCCCGGTCCAGCCCATCGAATGGTGGGACGCCACCTGGATCAAGAACAACATTACGTCAAAATTGGAATAGCCGAAACGCCAACCGGCAAAGATTAATTGAAAAGCCCCTCCACGAGGGGCTTTTTTCATGGCTCAGCACATTCGTGTTCATCACGGGCATGACTGTCACCCGGCGACAGCAAAAGCATCCGACACTCTCGGTCGCAGAAGGTTGCAAACTCAGGCTTTCAAGCCCTGGGGCGCACGATGCCCTCCCCCTTCATGAGGAGAGGCGGAAAGGATTTCAAGGTCCGATTCTTGCTTGCGTTTGCTGAAGGAAATCTTTTCCGCCAAGGAGTGACAATGAGCATGTCCATAAATTCAACAGCCGTGATCACCTCTCC
>CAMYLL010000155.1 GCA_947259235.1 uncultured Pseudodesulfovibrio sp.
GCCTTGAGCCAGGCAGCGGCGGGCATGTTGAACAGCGTATTGCCGATCATGCCGTTGTTGAAGATGAGAAACCGCCTGGGCTGGGCCGTCACGCTCCCTCCACCGCTACTTGCACGCCTTCATGTAGCCGCAGGCAAAGGCCGTGGCGTCCATGGCCTTCTTGCCCTGGGGCTTGACCTCGGGCGTCAGGTAGATGGCGTCGGCCGTGGTGATGGCCAGCTTGCCGTCCATCTCGCCGAGCACGGTTCCGGGGGCCACCTTGGGCGCGGATTCCCCGGACACCTCGCCGGGGGCGACGCCGAGGCGGATGACCTTGCCCTCGCCGTTCTCCCAGTCAAAGGACGCGCCGGGCCAGGGATACATGGCCCGGATCTGGTTGTGAATGTCCTGGGCCGGACGGTTCCAGTCGATCTCGCCTTCGCTCTTCTCCAGCTTTTTGGCATAGGTGGCGATGGAGTCGTCCTGGGCGTTGAAGGTATAGCCGCCGGTCTGGAGCCGGGCCAGGGCCTCGCGGATGCAGATGCCGCCGAGCTTGGCCAGCTCGTCGTGGATGGTCCCGGCGTGGTCGTTGTGGCCGATGCGCAGGGCGCGCTGGACCATGACCGGGCCAGTGTCCAGCCCTGCCTCCATCTTCATGATGGAGATGCCGGTGACCACGTCGCCCGCTTCGATGGCCCGCTGGATGGGCGCGGCTCCCCGGTACCGGGGCAGCAGTGAGGCGTGGACGTTGAGGGGATGCAGGACCGGGATGTCGAGCACGGCCTGGGGCAGGATCAGCCCGTAGGCCGCCACCACCAGGACGTCGGGCTTGAGGGCGGCCAGGGCGTCGATGTCCGCCTGGTCCTTGAAATTCAGCGGCTGATAGACGTCCAGGCCGTGCTCCAGGGCCACCGCCTTGACGGGCGAGGGCTTGCACTGCCTGCCGCGTCCGCACGGGCGGTCGGGCTGGGTATAGACGGCCGTCACCTCGGCTCCCTGGAATTCGAGCAGCAGACGCAGTATCTCCGCCGCAAAGTCCGGCGTACCCATGAAGACCGTGCGCAGGGGCTTGATCTCCACGTCCGCGGGCCTGCCGTTGGCGCTGGTTCCGGTTACGCTTTCCATCGCATCGCCTTTTTCCTGTAGAGTGCCTTCTTGAGTCGTCCGGCGCGGTCGGCAATGGTGATCCCGTCGAGGTGGTCTATCTCGTGCTGGAGCACGATGGCCAGGAATCCGTCCGCATCGAGGCAGATTTCAGCTCCCTCGGGGTCCAGCGCCTTGACCTTGACCCGCTCCTTGCGCAGCACCGTGGCCGAGAACTCGGGGCAGCTCAGGCATCCCTCGTCGGACTCCACCTCGCCGTCGCATTCGATTATCTCCGGGTTGATCAGCACGCGCAGGTCGCCGCGCAGCTTGGGCCCGGTCTGGTCCACGCAGATCAGCCTGATGGGCTCGCCCACCTGGGGCGCGGCCAGCCCCACGCCGTCGCCCTCGTACATGGTTTCCACCATGTCCTCGATGAGCTTTTTGATCTCGGGGGTGACCTCGGTCAGCGGCTGGGCCTTTCCGGCCAGCACGTCGTCGGGCCATGTGCATATTTCGAGCTTCATTATGGTATGCCTCCGGCGGCCGGGGAGCCTGTTGAAAATGGTTCCCCGGACCCTCCAAAACTTTTTGGTGCTCCGCCGCCTGCAAGGGCGGACGGAAGCGGAAATCAAAGACGGCGGCGGAGAGGGCGTAGCAGAACCAAAGCCGCGCCGCTGCCGTCAGAATCAGTATAGAAATAATCCCGAAAGAGCAAAAAGCGAGGGTTCATAAAAAACATCCGGTTTTTGCGACAGTTTCCATCGCAAGCCCGGCTCCCTCGCCTCCGCGCGGCGCCCTACGCCGCCATCAATTCCCTGCTTGCCCGTGTGTCCGTCCAGGCTGCGTAGACCCAAAAAGTTTTGAAAGGGGAGCGCGAGGGGAAAACTTTTCCAAAAGTTTTCCCCTCGCATCCTCTCCCTACTCTTCCTTCTTCTCCCGCAGGCGGATGCCGAGCTCGCGCAGCTGCTTGGCGGGCACTGTGGACGGCGCCTCGGTCATCATGCAGGTGGCCTTCTGGGTCTTGGGGAAGGCGATGACGTCGCGGATGGACTTGGAGCCGGTGATGATCATCATCAGCCGGTCCAGGCCAAAGGCGATGCCGCCGTGGGGCGGCGCGCCGAACTTGAGGGCGTCCATGAGGAAGCCGAACTTCTCGCGCGCCTCGTCGGCGTCGATGCCCAGGGCGGCGAACATGATGCGCTGCTGCTCGGCGGTGTGGATGCGGATGGAGCCGCCGCCCACCTCGTAGCCGTTGATGACCATGTCATAGGCGCGGGCCAGGGCGTTGCCCGGGTCGGTGGCCAGGGTGGCCATCTGGTCGGGCTGGGCCGAGGTGAAGGGATGGTGCCGGGCCACGTAGCGCTTCTCGTCGGCGTCGTATTCGAGCAGGGGGAAATCGGTGATCCATACGGGCTCGAACGCGCCGGACTTGATCAGGCCGAGGCGCTCGGCCAGCTCGCAACGCAGGTTGCCCAGGGCGGCGTTGGCGATGTCTGCCGGGCCCGCCTGGAAGAAGAGGATGTCCCCGGGCTGCACGCCGGTGCGCTCGCCGAGCTGGGCGATCTCCTCCTCGGAAAAGAACTTGACGATGGGCGACTGCCAGGAGCCGTCCTCCTTGACCTTGATCCAGGCCAGCCCCTTGGAGCCGTAGATCTCGACGAACTTGGTGTACTCGTCGATCTCCTTGCGCGACAGCTCGCCGCCGCCGGGCACGCGCATGACCTTGACCAGCTCGGAGGCCGCAAAGACCTTGAACCCGGACCCGGTGAAGATGTCCGTCACCTCGGTCAGCTTGAGGTCGAAGCGCAGGTCGGGCTTGTCCACGCCGTAGTCGCGCATGGCGTCGGCGTAAGTCATGCGGGGGAAAGCCTCGGGCAGCTGGACGCCGATGGTATCGGCAAAGAGCTTCCTGACCAGTCCTTCGGCCATGTCCTGGATGAGCGCCTCGTCGGGGAAGCTCATCTCGATGTCGATCTGGGTGAACTCGGGCTGGCGGTCGGCGCGCAGGTCCTCGTCGCGGAAACATTTGACGATCTGGAAATAACGGTCCATGCCGGAGACCATAAGCATCTGCTTGAACAGCTGCGGGGACTGCGGCAGGGCGAAGAACTCGCCCTGGTTGACCCGGCTGGGGACCAGGAAGTCGCGCGCGCCCTCGGGGGTGGACTTGGTCAGCACCGGCGTCTCGATCTCCAGGAAGCCGAGGCCGTCGAGGTAGCGGCGCACGGACTGTGCGGCCTTGTTGCGGATGATGAAGTTGCGCGCCAGGCTGGGGCGGCGCAGGTCGAGAAAGCGGTACTTCAGGCGCAGGTTCTCGCCCACTTCCACGCGGTCCTCGATGGGAAAGGGCGGGGTCTCGGAGGTGTTGAGCAGCTTGTACTCCTCCACCTCGACCTCCACCTCGCCGGTGACGAGGTTGGCGTTGGCCATGCCCTCGGGGCGGGGGCGCACCGTGCCCTTGATGGCCACCACGTATTCGGAGCGGATGGCGTGGGCGCGCTCGTGCACGTCCTGGTTGCCCTCGGGGTTGAAGACCACCTGGGTCAGGCCCTCGCGGTCGCGCAGGTCGAGGAAGATGAGTCCCCCGTGGTCGCGCCGGAACTGGACCCAGCCCATGAGACAGACCTGCTTGCCCATGTCGGCGGCGGTCAGCTCGTTGTTGTGGTGCGTCCGCCGCCAGCCGCCCAGGTCCTCGATGACGCGAAATTCGTTGTAGTCTCTCTCTTCCTGATGCTCAGCCATGTGTGCTCTCCATATGTATTAAGGATTTCCGGGGGAAACTTTTGGGAAAAAGCTTCCCCGGACCCCCTCCAAAACGTCTTGCCTCTCGGGCCGCCCCGGTGCGGGCGGCTTTATGCCCGCTACTCCTGAACCTCGATACGCGCCAGATAGTCGGCCTGGGAAACGGTCTCCTGCTCGCCGTCGCCGGTCATGGGCTTGACCGTGACGGTGGCCCCGGCCAGCTCGTCGCCGCCCATGATCAGGCAGACCTTTGCGCCGGACTTGTTGGCCGCGCGCATACGGCTCTTCATGGAGCCGGAGCCGAAGCTCACCTCGCCGCACAGCCCCTTGTCGCGCAGCTGCTGGGCAAAGAGCATGGCCTGGTTCGACGCGCTGGCGTCCACCACGGCCAGATAGAAATCCGGGGCCGGAGCCTCCAGCTGGTCCAGCAGCAGGGCCAGCCGCTCCATGCCGCAGGCGAACCCGGAGGCCGGGCAGTCCGGCCCGCCCAGGGTCTTGATCAGTCCGTCATACCGGCCGCCGCCCGCCACCGCGGTCTGGGAGCCGATGTCGTAGCTGGCCACCTCGAAGCAGGTGCGGACGTAATAGTCGAGGCCGCGCACCAGCCGGGGGTTGAGCTCGTAGGCCACGCCCGCGCCGTCCAGGACGGTGCGCACGTCGGCAAAGTGCGTTTCGCACTCGGGGCAGAGGTGGTCCGTGATCACCGGCGCGTCGGCCACCAGCGCCTTGCAGGCCGGGACCTTGCAGTCCAGCACGCGCAGGGGGTTGGTGTCCATGCGGCGGCGGCAGTCCTCGCAGAAGTTCCCGCGGTCCTTGGAGGTGTAATAGTCCACCAGAGCCTGGCGGTAGGCCGGGCGGCAGTCGTGACAGCCCAGGGAGTTGAGCTCCACTGTCAGCTTGGTCAGGCCCAGGGCGTTGAGGAAGGTGCGCAGCATGAGGATCAGCTCGGCATCGGCCTGGGCCTCGGGCGCGCCGAAGACCTCCGCATTGATCTGGTGGAACTGGCGCTGGCGTCCCTTCTGGGGCCGCTCGTAGCGGAACATGGGGCCGAAGGTGAAATACTTGGAGACCTTGCCGGGCTGGTGCACCCCGGCCTCGATGAAGGCGCGGACCACGCCCGCAGTGGCCTCGGGCCGCATGGTCAGGGAGCGGTCCTTGCGGTCGGGAAAGGTGAACATCTCCTTGCCCACCACGTCGGTGTCCTCGCCGATGGACTTCTGGAACAACTCGGTTTTCTCAAGCACCGGCGTACGCAACTCGCCGAAGCCGTAGCGCGAGAACGTGTCGCGCGCCAGTTGCTCCATGCGGGTGAACTTGGCCGCCTCTTCAGGGAAGAGATCCACAAATCCTTTTATTTTCTGAATCTTCGACATGTCGCGTTCAATATCCTTATAAAAGTCAAATGGCAGGAACCGAATTTGGTTAGTCTATCCTGGCCGGATTGTCAAAACACAAGGGCAGGGAGCGACCGGATGTCATTGGCGTCCACGAATGGAGTGTTCCGCATTTTGCGTTTGACGGCAAAGGTAAAGTTCTCCACTCTCGGGGACGGAGGAACCCATGTCTATCATCACCGCCTGTACCATGGACTGCGGCGACGCCTGCTCCCTGCTGGTGGACGCTGCCGAACGGACCGTCCGGGGCAACCCGAAACACCCCTTCACCAAGGGATTCTGCTGCAAGAAGGGCAGCCGCTACTTCGACCGGCTCGACTCGGCCGACCGCATCACCGCGCCCCTGATCAAGCGCGGCGAGGCGTTCGTCGAGGCGTCCTGGGACGATGCCATGACCCTCGTGGCCGGGCGGCTCGACCAGGCCAGGCAGACCCCCGCCTCCATCCTGCACATCCGGGGCCACGGCTACCGGGGCATCCTGGGCAAGGCCAGCTCCATTCTCTTCGAGGCCCTGGGCGCTTCCACCACCCGGGGCGCCCTGTGCGACAACACCGGCATCACCGCCTGCGTCCGCGACTTCGGCGCCCTCGACCACAACGACCCCGAGGACATCCTGAGCGCCAGCCGCATCGTCAACTGGGGCCGCGACGTGTCCCGCTGCTCGGTCCACCAGCACGCCCTCATCGCCAGGGCGCGCAAACAGGGGACCGAAGTGCTGACCATCTCCCCCGGGGGCGACGGCGCGGCCGAGTTTTCGGACCTGACCATCCGCGTGCGGCCGGGCACGGACCGCTTCCTGGCCGCGGCGGTGCTCAAGCTCTACCTGGAGGCGGGCGACCTCAACCCGTGGGTGCTGACCCGCACGGCCAACTGGCCCGCCCTGCGCGGCCTGGTGGACGGGCTGAGCCTGCGCCAACTCTGCGCCGCCTGCGACGCGTCCCCGGCCGACGTGGAGATGATCTACGACTGGTACGCGGACACGGGCAACGTGGCCACCCTCATCGGCTGGGGGCTCCAGCGCCACGTTTTCGGCGGCGAGAACGTCCGCTTCATCAACGCCCTGGCCATGATCTCCGGCAACATCGGGATCAGCGGCGGCGGCGCGTACTACAACATTTCCTCGGGCCGCAACCTGGGCTCCTGGGCCAATCTGGTGACGGGCGGCGAGGCCGCCGGGCCGCGCCGCGAGCTGCTCATCACCGAGCTGGGGCCGGAGCTGCGCCGGGCAGACCCGCCCGTCGACTTCGTGTTCATCGACGGCCACAACGTGGTCAACCAGGTTCCCGACTGTCTGTCCGTGGCCCATGCCCTCACGCGTCCCTTCGTGGTCGTGGTGGACGGCTTCATGCACGACACGGCCATACTCGCGGACGTCATCCTGCCCCCCGCCTTCATGTTCGAGCGCGAGGACGTGCTCGGATCCTTTGTCCACAACTGCGTCAACCACTGCGCCAAGGC
>CAMYLL010000156.1 GCA_947259235.1 uncultured Pseudodesulfovibrio sp.
GCATGGAGAACAGAAGCTTCTCGCGCAGGCCGAGCAGGGAGAAGCGGACGAGCAGCTTTTGTCCCAGGCTCATTGTCCACCTCGACCCGGGCTGCCAGTAGCGTTGCCCGATGTGTTACCCGATGCGTTGGCCTCGCCCGGATCGCCGGAGTTCTGGCTCAGCCCTGCCGCAAGGGTCCCCCAGTCGGTGAGCGGCTCGAACCGGCCCCCCTGGAGACGGGTGAAATAGACCTGCTCAAGCCCCTGCCTGTCGTTCGGGCCATAGGTGATGGACATGCCCGGCCCCAGCTCGTAGTCGCGAATGGATTCTATGGCCCTGAGCAGCCCCTCGCGCGTCAGGTTGCGCCCGGCCCGCTCCAACCCCTCCACGATGATCCGGGCGTTGAGGAACCCCTCCAGCCCGACAAAACTCGGCGTGTCGCCGGGATAATAGCGTGCCAGCAGTTTGACATATTCCGTTGCCGCGTCGTGGGCGTCGTCGTTGCCCACCTGGGGCTGGGGAACCACCTGGGACATGAGCACCACCGGGGTGACATCAGGCCCCAGCCTGCGGGCCAGCTCCTCGGCGCCCACAAAGGAGACGTTGTAGAAGATCGGATCGTATCCGGTCTGCTGGGCCAGGGTGATGAAGCGGGCGCAGGCATCGTATGTGCCGACCATGACCACGGCCTCGGCCCCTGAATCGCGGATCTTGTCTATGCCCTCGGTGACCTTCTGCGTGCCCCGGATATAGGAGCCGCGGGCCACGGGCTCCAGGTCGTATTCCTTGAGCGCAAGCTCCGTGCCGATAAGGCCGTCGAAACCATAGGCGTCATATTGATAGAAGACAGCGATGCGGGTGATGCCCAGATCCTCCACCATGTGCCGGACCGCTGTCTCGGTCTCCTGGTAGTATGAGGCACGGATGTTGACCACGTAATGGTTGAAGGGCTCTCGCAAGGCGTTGGCCCCGGTGAACATGCCTATCAGGGGGATGCGCGCCTCTTCCACCAGGGGGAGCACCTTCACCGTGGTGGGCGTGCCCACGTAGCAGCACAGGGCAAAGATATCACCGGCGATGATGAGCTTTTGGGTGTTGGACAGACAGCGCGGCGGGTCGTACGAGTCGTCGTAGGATATGATCCTGATCTTGCGGCCGTGCACGCCGCCGTTCTCGTTGACATAGCGCAGGTAGGCCTCGGCCCCGCGCAGGGTCTGGGTCCCCAGATATCCGGCGTGCCCCGTCAGGGCCAGGGACGAGCCCAGCCGTATCTCGGCATCGGTGACGCCGGGCGTGTCGTTTCGCGTGGCGTCGGACTCGTCCGTCACATCACACCCCACAACACCCACGAACAGGGCGAAAAGGAACAGCACCCAGACAGGTTTGCGCACGGTTTGACTCCGGGGTTTGCGTATTTCCCGTTTTCGGGACATGCTCCCTTCGTCATTACTGTCCCGGGTGGGAAAAGACAAGGAATACCCATTTCCCCACGGTTCAGACCCGGCCAGGGAGCCTGCCTCACCCCCAGCGGCCCGTCCGGCGCTCAAGACTAGCCAAAACGCCAAGTTGCGGCTATATAGGGTAAACCCGTGGGCTATTTTCGGGACACAGCCTGGCCTGGCCTGTCGCAGCCCCGCCGCGCCAACGGGCAGGGATGCGGCCGAGAGGCCGTTCCCGAAGCGACTGTCATGATATGCATCATGCTGAAATGATTACACTTCGTCACTTCACATAGAATCTCACAGGAGGAACACATATGCTGGTAAAGAACTGGATGAGCGAAAACGTGGTGACCATCACTCCGGACAGGTCCATGATGAAGGCGTCCAAGCTGATGAAGGATCACGGCGTCAGTCGTCTGCCCGTGGTGGACGAGAACGGAAAGCTCGTGGGAATCGTCTCGGACCGCGACATCAAGGATGCCTCGCCGTCCAAGGCCACCACCCTCGACATGCACGAGCTTTACTACCTGCTCTCCGACGTCAAGATCAAGGACATCATGACCAAGAAAGTCACGACCATCCGCGACGACGAGACCGTGGAAAAGGCGGCCGTGCTCATGCTCGAAGGCAACTTCGGCGGCCTGCCCGTTGTGGACGAGGCTGGCAAAGTGGTGGGCATCATCACCGACACGGACATCTTTAAGGTGCTGGTCGAGATTTCCGGCGTATACGACGGCGGTGTCCAGGTGGCCCTGCATATCTCCTCCGGCCCGGGCAGCCTGGCCCCGGTGCTCGACTTCCTGCGCGAAAACGGCGCGCGCATCATGTCCGTCATGACCCACAACGTGCCCGAGAACGTGGGCGTCAAGGACGTCTACATCCGCATGCGCGACATGGAGAAGCCCGACCTCAAGCGCATCAAGGCGGGCATGGAAGAAAAGTTCGACGTGCTCTACTGGGTCACCGATCCGGTCCACCGCGTGGTCTAAACACACGCATCGACACGAACCACCCCCCGGGCTGCGAGGTTTTCCTCGCGGCCCTTTTTTTCGCCCCGCGCCGTCCGCTCCCGCCCCTTTGCCTCACATCAAATCAGCGCTTACCGGAAACTTTACTGTATTATAAAAACCAATAATTGCTGGGAATGAAGGCTTCCGAAAGAGAACGCTCGCCTATTTTCTCCCCCCGCTTCAAGCCGGTTCGCCATTTGCCTCTTAAGTTCCCGGCCCGCCGGACCGATGAGAAGGAAGACCCGACACACAGCAAGGAGCATACATGGGAAGCATCGTGGCCCTGGACGCCTTCAGGGCGTCCGTAAACAAGACCCGGACCACCCCGAGCCCTCCAAAACGGCCCGACGTCGTGGGCGCCGAAATATGGGGACGCGACTATCGCGAGGTGGAGGCCGTGGTCTACGGCCTGCTCACCGTGCGCAATCTGGTGGCCCACCATCTGGACGGGTTCGACCCCGCCTTCGACGCCCTGTGCATGGACGGCCTGGAGGCCGCCCACGCCGTGGAGACCACCGGCCCGGCGCATCTCAAGACCACCCTGCGGCCCATCAAGGAGTGGATTCTCGACAGCATGACAGAGGACAACAAGCGGGACATGTCCTGGGCCCTGGTCATCATAGACCTCATCGAGAAGTCGCCGACCAAGACTTCCCGATAATCGACGATAGCAATTATTTACTTGTTTTCTTTGGGTATTTGAACTTCGATTTTTGGCAACGCGTTGACTGACCCCGGACCCGGGACACATGTCCGGGGCGTCGTTTTCCGGTGGCGAGCCCGCACTCGCCCTCACGGCCCGAGCACACGACTTCTCCCGGTTCAGCCAGCCCTGTCCCGCCGTTTACCAGCCGGATTTCACCCTTCCCCGAAATTCTCATCGCTCCGGACGGCCATGTGTCGTAATGACTATGTCATGAGCGCGGAAACCCCCGAACCCGACAGCCCCACCATCCTGCTCTCCGCAGGCTGTCTCTTCCACCTGCCCCTGAAGCGCATCGCGCAGATCGGGCGGGACGCCGGGTTTTGCGGCATGGAGCTGATCATGAACTCCCCCAAGCTCAAGCCCGGTGCGGGACTTGAGGCCATCAGTGACATGCTGCCAATCAGGAGCCTGCACGCGCCCTTCCGCGACTGGGCGGCCTGGGGCGGCCATCTCGGCTCGTGGAAGGCGACCACCGCCCTGGCGAACGCCCTGCCCCAGGCAGACCACATCACCATGCACCCCCCGGGTTCGCGGCTGGCAAACATGATCCAGAACCGCTGGTTCGAGAAGGCGTGCGACCTGCCCGAGCTGTTGGACGCCAAGGGGCGCATCCGCTTCTCACTCGAAAACATGCCCTGGGCCGAGGGCTCGCCCTTTTCCCGCGACCCCCTCGACAAGCTCCTTGACCAATGCCGCGACAAGAACGTGGGGCTGACCTTCGACGTCTGCCACATGGGCGTTTCCGGGCGCAACGTCATGGACGCCATCGCCAAGGTCCCCATGGAACGCCTCTACAACGTCCACTTCTCGGACGCCCGGGGCCACACCGAGCATCTGTCCCCCGGCAAGGGAGCCCTGCCCCTGGACGACTTCCTGCGCCACTTGACCGCCAGGGGCTACACCCGCTACGTCACGCTGGAACTCGAACCCGCAGCCTTCCCCGACGACCTGGAAAAAACCGTCGCCATCCTCGCCGACATGCGCGAGGCCATGGAACACCGCCTGGCAGAAGGCGCAAGGAGCCGCGAACATGCCGAAAGCCTATCTTGAGCAGGTCTGCCGCCCGGAGCAGTCCGTCAACCGCCTCTTCAACCATCTCGGCGTGGAGGTGGTCGCCATCGGTCCCGACTGCGCGCGGCTGCGCATGCGCATCAAGCCCGAACTGATACAGGGCGCGGGCCTTGTCGGCGGCGGCATCCTGGCCACCCTGCTGGACGAGGCCATGGCCCACTCCGTGCTCGCCGGGAACGCCCCCTGCGAGCAGACCACCACCGTGGACATGACCGTCAGCTATCTGCGCCCCGTCAACGACGGCGCGCAGCTCCTGTGCGAGGCCCGGGTGATCAAGCGCGGCCGAAGGGTGGTCTTTGCCCAGGCCGTCATCCGCAGGGAGGACGAACCAGGAGAGCCGGAAACGGCCAGGGCCACGGCAACCTTCCTCACGGTCTGATCCGCCCCGCGCACACGCCACTTGCCTCGGCCGAGTCCGTGCTTATTCTCTGCTGACAGCCTTCTATCAACAGTACGCCACGACGCATCCCGGAGGTACTCATGGCCGATTCCACACACATCCTCGTCTGCCCCGGCTGCGGCGCGCTCAACAGGGTCCAGGCCGGGCGCGAACCCCAGGCCACCTGCGGCAAGTGCAAGGGCCAGGTCTTCCCCCCCCATCCACTGGAGCTGGTGGGCGCCACCTTCGACCGCCACACGACCAAAAACGACATCCCTGTCCTCGTGGATTTCTACTCCCCCACCTGCGGCCCGTGCCTGATGATGGTCCCGCAGTTCGAGGCCGCGGCCAAGGCGCTCCACCCGGATGTCCGCTTGGCCAAGATCGACACCTCGGCCGAACAGGCAGTGGCCGGGCGGTTCGCCATCCGCGCCGTGCCCACCCTGGTCCTGTTCCGCGACGGCCGGGAGATCGCCCGCCAGCCCGGGGCCATGAACGCCCGCGACATAGAATCCTGGGTCCGCCAGCACATCTAGCCACGCAAAAACCGCGCGGCACAGTGAACGCCGGGCGGCTTTGGCTTGCGCCCCATTGCGTGCTATGGATCAAGCCAGGAGCTGACCATGTCCAATCACGCACTGCAAAACGCTGCGGAAATCCTGAGAAAATCCCGTTGCACCATCGCCTTCACCGGCGCGGGCATCTCGGTTGAGTCCGGCATCCCGCCCTTTCGCGGCCCCGGCGGCGTCTGGTCGAAATACGACCCGGAAAAGTTCGAGAAGGGCTACTTCAAACGCCACCCCGAAGAAGTCTGGCATCTGCTCAAGGAAATCTTCTACGACACGCAGGCCCGCGCCAAGCCCAACCCGGCCCACCTCGCCCTGGCTGAGCTGGAGGCCGCGGGCAGGCTCGCCGCCGTCATCACCCAGAACATCGACGGCCTGCACCAGGCCGCAGGCAGCAAAACGGTCTACGAGTATCACGGCTCCACACGGCGCATGCAATGCCTGGACTGCCGGACGTTCTTCGATGCCGCCACCATCTCCCTCGACATCCTGCCGCCCCCCTGTCCCCACTGCGGCGGCCTGCTCAAGCCGGACTTCGTGTTCTTTTCCGAGGCCATCGACTTCGACGTCCACCGCGAGGCCACGGAACTGGCCAAAGGCAGCGACGTCTGCCTCATCGTGGGCACGGGCGGCGAGGTGATGCCCGCCGGGCGCATCCCGTTGGTGACCAGGAACGCCGGGGGCACGGTCATCGAGATCAACCGCTTCGAGACAAGATATTCATACGGCTTCAGCGACATCTTCCTCCAGGGCAAGGCGGGAACCATGCTCCCGAAGCTGGTCGACCTCATCCTCGGCTGAACAGGAACCCGCCTCCGGCGAAATGACTGCCGGGACCAACAAAAATGGCTTGAAATAAAAGGACATTTCGCCCTTCGTCCGCAACAATCCCCACCTTCAGCTAACGCCCGCCCAAAAAAATCTCCCGCTCCCCTCAGCCCGAGCGGTAAAGCCTCCAAAGGCCTAGAAGCCGACCAATCGAGCGGAGCGGCTCTGTCGAATCCCGGACGGAGCGAAGCGAAGGACTGGATTCGGGAGCGCAGCCGATTGGATCGGATTCTTGGCCGTGGAGTGCAGCGGATAAACGACCAACGGCCCTTTTCTTTGGTTACTTTCTTTTGGGCCAGCAAAAGAAAGTGACCCCGCCGGGAGGGCATGGAAGGCTGAGAAACGCAGTTTCTCAACTGGCTCTCTCTTTTCACTGCATAAGAATGAAGGAATCCGCCTGCGGCGGGATGATTCCCAGAGGGTTTCGCTCCTGCCGTCGCGACTTACTTTTGGGCCAAGGCGTCCAAAAGTAAGCAAAAAACGCCTTGATAAGACCTGTGATCGGTCTCCCGCGTCAGGAGGCAGTATGGACCAGCCTGCTGGCGAAACAGTTGTCGGCGGTCGAAGACTCCGCCTCCGCCGGGTTTCGCCCGAGCCGCAGCCCGCTCC
>CAMYLL010000157.1 GCA_947259235.1 uncultured Pseudodesulfovibrio sp.
CTTTGTCGGGGCCTTCCCCAAGAAGGACATCCTCGAATTTCCCGATCTGTCCGAGGATTTCGTCGCCAAGCTCAAGACCTTCAACCTGCTGGGCGTGATCACGGATGGAAAGAGCGGACTGGACATGTTCTTTCTCGGAGGCATGAACAAGCCCTTTACCTCCGTTACCGAGGCCCGGGCGATCGCACGGATATTCTCTGATGAGCCGCTGACGGCTTTCCTTGGAATGTATTTCAAGATCAAGGGCATCATGATCGACTTTACGGAGATGACCCACGACGAGTTCGTCAAGGCGGTGGAAGGGGAAGTGTTCAAGAACACCTCCTTTTCGAAAATGCAGGAGGCGAGTCAGCTCCTGAAAGCCTTCGAGAACTAGCCTCTCTTACAGGCAAAAAGCAAAAGGGCCGCTCCATTTGGAGCGGCCCTTTTCGTATGCGGAGTAGTGATTCGACCTTTCAATCTGTTACTGTTCCAGCGACTTCTTCACGGACATCTCCAGCATGGCGGTGTGCAGCCGGATGCTGATGTTTTCGCTCTCGTCAATGTTGTCGACCAGCTCCCGAAGCTTGTCCACTGCTTCAAGGCTGGCCGTGATGATCATCTCGTTGACGCCGATCCTGTCCTTTCGGATCATTTCAAGCACGTTTTCCAGCTTGTGAGCCAGCTCTTCGATGGTTTTCAGCTTGAGCAGGTTGGCCCCTGCCTTGACCGAATGGGCGTCGCGAAAGATGGAATTGACCAGCCCCGGGTCGGGGGTGGGCATCTTCTCAAGCTGCAACAAGCCTGATTCAATGGAATCGAGGCGCTCTGTCGTTTCTTCGAGGTAAACCTCAAGGACTTCGTCACCCGGTCTGCTCAAGCTATTTTTCCTTCGATGAGTTCGATTGCCTTTTCAGGGATCGTGTGCAGATCCGGCTTGGAGATCTGCATGTTTGCACCCACGGAGTCGCCTTTGTGGCGCAGCTCGTTGGTGATGATCGAAGAATACAATATGACCGGGAGCTTGCTCAGGATTGGGTCCTGCTTGATGTTCTTGGTCAGGCTGAAGCCGTCCATGAGCGGCATTTCGATATCGGAGACGATGATGTTGACGAACTCGGTGATGTCCTTGCCTTCTTCCTCGGCAATGGCCTTGTAGCCCATGATCGTTCTGAGGGCTTCGTCGCCGTTGTTGGTGATGGTGGGCTTGAAGTTGGCCGCGGTCAGGTTCTGCTGGAGCATCATCCTGATGGTGGCTGAGTCGTCCGCCACCAGTACCTTGTATTCCTTGTCCGACACGGCGACCTTGATCCCGTCGTCCGGCTCGAACTGGGTGAGGATGGTCTCCAGGTCCAGGAGCTGGATGAAGTGGTCTCCCTTGTCGACCAGGCCGATGATGGAATCCGTGCTTTGGGAGATGACGCTTGAGGGCGGGATGACCTCGCCCCAGCCCACGCGGTGAATCTCCGTCACGCCGGACACGAGGAAACCGGTCACCGACTTGCTGAACTCCGTGACAATGACGATGTCACGTTCTGTTTTCGGCATGTTGAGCTCAAGCCAGACCGAGAGGTCGAGCACCGGGAGAATCAGATCGCGCAGGGGGATGGTCCCCATGAATGACGGATGTGGCGCGGACTCCGGCGGCTCCAGATTCGGGGTCTCGATGACCTGCATGACCTTGGCCACGTTGATGCCGAAGTAGTTCTTTACCGGAGGCTGATCTTTCTTGATTGTCTCGTTGATATAGAATTCTAGTATTTCGAGTTCGTTCGTTCCGGTTTCCAGCAGGATACCGGTGTCTGTCGCAAGTTTGCTCATGATCTCACCTCGTCGAGGAACTCTAGGCGGACCACCATGGCCCGGCTAATTGGGTCTTACCTTGCTGCTCTCGGCGTGTCTACGATATAACGCCATCAGTCAAACCATTATAATGAGTTGAGCAAAGTGGGAATGATTTTCTTGTTTTCTTGACGCGGTCCTTTGACCCATGCACAAAAGATACTGAGGTAATGAGACCTCACGATCAAGCCACGGAGCACACAATGAAGGAAAATATGATGCCGGACCCGGTAGCGTTGCGCGAAAAGGTGGAACAACAACTCCACGACTCGGCAAAATCGCTCGTTCCCTGGTTTTGCAAGGATATGCCCGAGTACTATTTCCGCACGCATGGGGAGGAAGAGCAGGTCAAACATGTCAAGGCCCTGCTTTCCGGCATGGTTCGTGAGGAAAAACAGTCCATGGTCCTGCACAGCCCGTGCGGAACCATGGTTACCCACATCACCCCCGAGGGGGATATGCGGTCCCTTGCCGGCGTTCTTCGCAACTACATTGATAAGGATATCCAGATCGCACGTATCTATTCAAGTCATGATGACTCCATCCGCCTCGACACGTTTCTCTTCGGCCCCAGGGCCCAGTGCGACGCGCAAAGCGACGGGCTGGCCAGGGCCGTCGACATGGTGCGTCGGGGCGATGTCGAGCTTGAACCCGGAGAGGTGGCTGGATTCGAGGGGTTCCTGGCACAGGCCAATGACGACTATCTTGAAAAGTTCGAACCCGGACGCGCCGTGCGCCATTTCAGGGCGTGCGGGTGCGTGCAGGGGCATGAAAGAGTCCGGGTGGAGCTTGACGTGGAGCCAACCCCTGGCTTCGACCGGATTTCCGTGGCCATGGAGAATCCGCCTCGCAAGGGGCTGCTGTTGCGCGTGGTAGACGTCTTTGCCCGGGCGGGCATCCCCGTGGACAGGGCGTACTCTGACGAGTTCGACCGCAGCGGCAGTCCGTCCATCGTGGTCATGAGCTTTTACCTCGACCGCTCGCGTATCCGGCTGGCGGAGGACGACTCGACCTGGCAGCGTCTGCGCCGTCAGCTTGAGCTGACCAAATGGTTCGGCTTTCACGGCCTGGAGGCGCTGGCGGAGGACGAGGGATGGGAACTCGGGCAGGTCATGCTCATGCAGGCAGCGAGCGAGTTTGCCCATCAGTTCCTCATTCGCAAAGATTTGCACGCTTATACCTCGGGACGCATTGTCTACGCTGTGCTCAAGCACCGCCACGTGGCACGGCGACTGGTCGATTACTTCGATGCCCGCTGCAATCCCGGGTTTTCCGGCGACAGGGAAGCCGAGGTGGCCGTGCGGCGCGCGGCTGTCCACTCAGCCATCAACAAGGTGGACAATGCGATTCACCGCAACATTCTTAAATATATTTACAAGTTCTTCCGCTACACCCTGCGGACCAACTATTTTCTGCCCCACAAGCTCGGCCTGAGCTTCCGACTGGACCCGATCATTCTGGCGCCCATGCCCCCTGCGGAGCGCCCTTTCGGCATCTATTGTTTTCATGGACCGTACAGTTTCGCCTTTCATGTCCGCTATAGGGACATGGCCCGGGGCGGGGTGCGCGTGGTCCGAACCTGGGCCCAGGAACACTTCGAGCTGGAGTCGAACCGTCTCTTCGATGAGGTGACCAAGCTGGCTCGGGCGCAGCAGTTCAAGAACAAGGACATCCCCGAAGGCGGGTCCAAGGCCGTCATACTCCTCGGCCCCGAGGCGGACATCGATCTGGCGGTGCGCAGCATGATAGATTCGTTCCTTGACCTCCTGGTGGTTCCCGAAGGGGCTAAAGGCTTTGTCCAGCCGGGGATCGTGGACCATCTCGGCCGTGAGGAGGTCATCTTCCTGGGCCCGGACGAAAACATCACGCCGGAGCACATCACATGGATCGCGGCCAGGGCGCAGAAGCGCGGCTATGCGTGGCCGAGCGCCTTCATGAGCTCCAAACCCGGGGCGGGCATCGCCCACAAGGAATACGGAGTGACCAGTGAGGGGGTCATCGTCTTTGCCCACGAACTGCTGCTGACTCTCGGCATAGACCCGCGCAGCCAGCCCTTCACCGTGAAGCTGACCGGCGGCCCGGCCGGGGACGTCGCCTCCAACGTCATCAAGATTCTCATTCGCGAATACGGCGACAATGCCCGTATAGTGGCCATGACGGACGGGCACGGCGCGGTCTTTGATCCTGACGGGATGGATCATGACGAATTGCTCCGCCTCATCGCAGCGGGCGGACGTTCATCGGGCTTCGACGCCAGCCGACTCACCGGTGAGGGTGCGTTCGTGGTTTCAGTCCAGGACCCGGACGGAACGCAGATCAGGAACGATCTGCACAATCTCGTGACGGCCGACCTGTTTATTCCGTCCGGCGGCAGGCCTGATACCGTCAATATGTCCAACTGGAAGCATTTTCTCAGGGAAGACGGCATGCCCTCGGCCCGGGGTATAGTGGAGGGCGCGAACATCTTCATCGCCGCCGATGCCCGTACCGCGCTGGAAAAAGCCGGGGTTCTGGTGGTTCCAGGTCCTTCGGCCAACAAGACCGGGGTCATTTGCTCGTCCTACGAAATCCTGGCCGGGCTGATCCTGTCCGGCACGGAGTTCCTTGCCATCAAGGATGAGTATGTCAGTCAGCTCCTCGATATTCTCCGGGCACGAGCCAGGGCCGAGGCGCGCGTGCTCATGCGTGAATACAAACTTGCCGGGGGCGGCAGGACAATCACCGAGCTCTCCTACGCTCTCTCGGAGTCCATCAACGCATTGGCCGACAGGGTGATGGCGGTGCTGGACGCTGAGGTTGGGCGCGTGGAGGACAGCCCCGAGCTGTGCGACGTGATCCTCTCCTACTGTCCGGCAGTGCTGGTGGAGAAATACGCCGATCGCATAATAAACGACCTGCCGCGCAGGCATCAGCTTGCGCTCCTGTCGTCCTTCGTTGCGGCCAAAATGCTCTATCAGGAAGGCATGGGCTGGGCAGACAGGCTGGTATCGATCCGCAGCGTGCGTGAGGTCGTCTTTGGTTACCTGAGCGAGGAAAAGGCCCTGGCGCAAATGGTGGCCGAGGTCCGGGCCGCCGGATTAGCCCACGGTGAGCTCGTGACAGCGATACTCGAACGGGAAGGTCGAAAGTTTCTGACTCTTGGCCGCCTTGGTCTTGGTTTCGAGATTGATCGACAGTAACCCGTTGACTTTAAATACACACTTAAGTAGTAATTATTATCAATCTTTAAAAAGGAGCGATTCAATGAAAGAGAGAACCGGTATAGCGACATTCCATGGCAATCCGCTGACCCTCCTGGGTTCCGCCGTATCCGTGGGCGACAAGGCCCCGGACTTTACCGTGCTTGCCAACGACCTGAGCCCGAAAAGCCTGGCCGACTACGCCGGGAAAGTCCTCATCATCGCCTCGGTGCCATCGTTGGATACCCCTGTCTGCGACATGGATACCCGGCGCTTCAACACCGAAGCGGCGGCTTTGGGAGATGAGGTGACCATCCTCACCCTGAGCATGGATTTGCCCTTTGCCCAGGCACGCTGGTGCGGAGCATCCGGCGTCGATGCAGTCGTGACACTTTCCGACCACAGGGATGCCTCGTTCGGCCTGGGGTGGGGCGCTTTGATCAAGGAGCTGCGACTGCTTACCCGTGCGGTGTTTGTGGTGGGCAAGGACGGCAAAGTCGCTTACGTCGAGTACCTCAAGGAGATTACAGAAGAGCCGGATTACGCCTCGGCCCTGGCTGCCGCCAGGAGTCTTGTCGGCTGATCCGCACCGCACCGAAAGTACGCAGGGCCGCCTTTTCCTGACGGAAAGGGCGGCCTTTTGCTTTCTCTTGCTTGACAGTCACTGACAACGCAGTTACATCCATCACATATGAGTGGTTGATCATGTGAGGGATTATGTCGAACATTGCATGCGGAAATACGTCGCAACACGTCGAGAAGGTGAACAAGGTCCGGGAGCAAATGCTCTCGGAGCGAGATTTTCTGTTTTTGGCTGAACTGTTCAAAGCACTGGGCGACTATACCCGGGTCAAGATACTTTTCGCTCTTTCCGTCAACGAACTGTGCGTCTGTGCCCTGGCCGAGGTACTCGACATGTCACCCTCGGCCATATCGCATCAGCTCCGCCTGCTCCGTGCCGCACGGCTCGTTCGCTATCGCAAGGACGGGAAAAACGTGTACTACACCCTTGATGACGGGCATGTGCACAATCTGATTGTTCAAGGTATCGACCATGTCCGGGAAGGTGTCTGACAGGGCGCCAATTTTTTTTGCCCTGTTCTATGAATAGGTGCTCATACGTAGCAATATAATAGTTGAAATGGAGATATTCCGTGAATGAAATTTTGTTGAATATACTGGCACAATCCTGGCACGTACTTGTCGAGTCCGCGCCTTTTGTCCTGTTCGGATTCTTCGTGGCCGGGCTGCTCAAGGCGTTTGTTCCCGATACATTCATGGCCCGGCATCTCGGCCGAAACACTATTGGCTCGGTGGCCAAGGCCGCCGTCATCGGCGTGCCACTGCCCCTGTGCTCTTGCGGCGTGCTCCCGGCGGCCCTTGGTATGCGCAGACAGGGGGCAAGCAAGGGGGCAACCACGGCTTTCATGATCTCCACGCCGGAGACCGGGGTCGATTCCATGGCCGTGACTTACGCGCTCATCGATCCCATCATGACTGTGGTCCGGCCTGTAGCCGCGACGATCACCGCCATTGTGGCCGGTCTGTTGGTCAACGCCTTTCCCGATAGGGACGAGCAGGGGGC
>CAMYLL010000158.1 GCA_947259235.1 uncultured Pseudodesulfovibrio sp.
GCAACACCAACCTGCTGAAGAACCTCGCCGCCGCGCCGGACCTCATCCTCACATACATCTATCCCCTTGAGGGCAACAGGGGGGCCTTGGGTCTCGACTACCGCAAAACTCCCGAGCAGTGGGACCAGGCCCGCCTCGCCATGAACACGGGCGACATGGTGGTGGCTGGCCCCCTCCACCTGGCCCAGGGCGGCGTAGGCCTTATCGGCCGCGCGCCGGTGATCATCCGCAGGCCCGGAGGCGACCGGCTCTGGGGGCTGGTGTCGGCCGTCATCGATATCGACCAGCTCTACGCCAACGTCGGCCTGAACACGTTCCATGGTTACCAGGTAGCCATCCGGGGAGTGGACGGCAAGGGGGCACAGGGAAATATATTCTTCGGAGACGCCGCCCTGTTCGACCCGGCCAGGGGAGCGGTGCTCATGCCCGTCAACTTCCCCTCCGGCTCCTGGCAGATGGCGGCACTGCCCGAAATGGGCTGGAACACCGCTCCGTCGAACCTGCACCTCATGTACGCCCTGATCGGCCTGTTTTATTTCGGCGCACTGGCCTACTCATACAGCGACGTACGCAAGAGTCACGAACTGAGCACGGTGAGCCGACGCCTGTTGGAAGCACAAACCCTCGCGCGCTTCGGCAACTGGGACATGAACTTCAAGCGCAACGTCCTGTGGTGGTCCGACGAGACCTACCGCATCTTCGGCGTGGACAAGGCCGAGTTCTCGCCCTCCCTCGACACATTCTTTTCCATGATCCATCCCCAGGACCAGCGCATTGTGGAGCGCGAATACACGGCATCGGTGGAGAGCGGCCAGCCCTATTCCATAACCCACCGGATCGTCCGTCCCGACGGCGACGTCCGCCACGTGTACAGCCAGGGCCTGAACGAAACCACCCCGGACGGCAGGCCCGTCCGCTCGGCGGGCACGGTGCTCGACATCACCGAGCTCAAGGAGGCCGAGGCCGCCCTGCGCACCGAGGAGCAGAAGCTGCGCGCCATGAGCGACGCCTCGCTCGATGCCATCATCATGATCAACTCGCGCGGCATCGTGCTCTTCTGGAACAAATCCGCCACAAAGCTCTTCGGCTACACGGAGGAGGAGGCCGTGGGGCAGGAAATGCATGACCTGATCACCACCCCCGAAGACTCCAAGGCTGCCAAAAAAGGACTGCCCCATTTCGCCGACAGCGGTAAAGGCCCCGTGGTGGACGCCATCTACGAATTCACGGGCGTCCGCAAGGACCGCACCACCTTCCCGGTGGAGCGTGCGGTCTCCTCGTTCCAGATGAACGGCGAGTGGTACGCCGTGGGCATCCTGCGGGACGTGACCAAGCGGCAGGCCGCGCGCAAGAAGCTGGCGTCCTATGCCAAGCGCATCGCCCTGGCTTCCGAAGCGGGCGGAGTCGGGGTCTGGGAGTGGGACACCCTCACCAACGAGCTGACCTGGGACACGCGCATGTACACTCTTTACGCAGTGCTGCCCGGCGAGTTCAGCGGGCTCTTCCAGGCCTGGACGAGCCGTGTCCACCCCGAAGACCTGGTCGAGGCGGAGAAATCCCTCATGCACGTGGCCACCCACGGCGGCGACTGGCATCACCTCTTCCGCGTCATGCTGCCGGACGGCGGCACTCGCCACATTGAAGCCACGGCCAGGGCGCACAAGGACGACAGCGGTCGGGTCGTCAACGTCGTGGGCATCAACCTGGACGTGACCGAAAAACGCCGGGTCCAGGCCCAGCTGGAACGGCTGGCCACGACGGACAGCCTCACCGGCCTCTTCAGCCGCGGGCACTTCACCGAGCTGGGGACAAGAGAGGTGGAGCACGCCAAACGCTATGGCGAACCCGTCTCGGTGATCATGTTCGACGCCGACAAGTTCAAGGTGGTCAATGATACCTACGGTCACGACGTGGGGGACACGGTGCTCAAATCCATCGCCCGAACGGCCAGGGAAACCCTGCGCGAGGTGGACGTCCTGGGACGGATCGGCGGCGAGGAGTTCGCGGCGGTGCTGCCCCAGACCGATGAGGCCCAGGCCGTGCTCGTGGCCGAGCGCCTGCGCGAACGGCTGGAAGCGGCCCGCGTGCCCCTTGCGGACGGCGAGTCCCTGTCTGTCACGGTGAGCCTTGGCGTGTGCGAGATGCGCCCCGGCGCGGAGTCGCTGGAACACCTCATGAAGGGGGCCGACACGGCGCTGTACCAGGCCAAGAACAACGGCCGGAACCGGGTCGAGACCGCCTGAGCACCCGGCGGCCCCCCGCGTCCTGTTTCCGCTTGTCTCTCCTGCCTGCGCAGGCTATCACTCTGCTTCCACTTTTATACGGAATATACGCATGGGACCGGCAGAACTCATCATCATCGCCGTCGCCCTGGCCATGGACGCATTCGCCGTGGCCGTGGCCACAGGCGTCACCCTCAAGGCGGTCAGTCCGCGCCAGACATTCAGGCTGGCGTGGCACTTCGGCCTGTTTCAGGCGCTGATGCCCATCCTCGGCTGGTTCCTGGGGCTGACGGTGCGCCAGTACATCGAGGCATACGACCACTGGATCGCCTTCGCCCTGTTGGGTTACATCGGCATCAACATGATCCGCGAGGCCTTTGACGAGGACGGCGGACGCCAGGGCGACCCGACCAAGGGCATGACCCTGGTGGTCCTTTCGGTGGCCACCAGCATAGACGCCCTGGCCGTCGGGCTGAGCCTGTCCATGCTCGGGGTTTCTGTATGGTGGCCCGCCCTGGTCATCGGCGTGGTGGCCGCGGCCTTCACCACCGCGGGGCTCCACCTGGGCAAGACCGTGGCCCGGGCCGAGCGGATCAGCCGCTACTCCGAGCTGGTGGGCGGCACGGTGCTCATCTGCATCGGCCTGAAGATTCTCTGGGAACACGGCGCACTGTCCGGCATCATCTCCTAACGATTCCACACGTCCGAAGAACCGGTCAGGCAGCCGACCCCGCCGCCTGCGCCCGGTCCCCTGCGAAGCCCTCCCCGCTCTCCATCCCCGCAAGGTCCACAGCCGCACTCATGCCCCCTGTCACGCCGCCACAGGCGATCACCCGTGAGCACAGGCGCGCAAGGAGCGCCTCGTCGTGGCTGATGACCAGCGCGCCCACGCCGTTCTCCCGGCAATGGTCCATGACGGCGCGCCAGATGTGGGCCTGGGTGATGGCGTCGAGCATGGCCGTCATCTCGTCGGCCACGAGGTATCGCGTGCCGGGTCCAAGGGCGCGGGCCACGGCGATGCGCTGGAGCTCCCCGCCGCTCAGCTCGTGGGGATACCGCGACAGCCACGCGGCCGCGATGCCCAGCGAGTCCAGCAGCGCCTCAGGCGGATCATACGCCTCGCGCAGGGTGCGACCCAGACGCCAGCGCGGATTGACGGACAGCTCCGGGTGCTGGTGGACGCACTGCACCGGGCAGTAGCCCCGGACAGGGAGCGCCGCGCCCCCAAGGAGCACCCGCCCCTGCGCGGGGGCGAGATAGCCGCCCAGAAGGTGGCCGAAGGTGGTCTTGCCCAGGCCGCTGGGGCCGAAGAGCCCGACCACCTCGCCCGGCCCGATGCGTATGTTCATGCCCTGAAAAAGCCAGGGACCTGACGAGCCGAACCGGTATCCGAGATCAATGGCCTCAAGCATGATGACACCTCACAAATCCGTCTTCGAACAGCACCGGGGCGGGCGGGGCCGCAGCGCAGGCCGCGTCCGAACACCCGCACAGATACGAGAACGGACACCCCTGCTCCCCGCCCTGGGTGGAAGCGTGCTCCGCCGCAAACTCATTCTCCGGCAGGGCCATCCACATGGCCCGGCTGTAGGGATGGCGCAGCCCGCTCAGGTCGTTCGAAAAATTGGCCGCCGCAGTCAGCTCCACCGTGGTCCCGCCGTGGAACACCGCCACCCTGTCCGCCCAGGGCAGCACGGCCTTGAGGTCATGGGTGATGACCAGCACGGACTTGCCCGCATCGGCCAGGGCACGCAAAAAGCCGAGGGACTCCCGCGACGCCTCCCGGTGCAGCCCGGTGGTCGGCTCGTCGGCGATGATCAGGTCGGCGTCGCCCACCGTGGCCGTGGCGGAGAGCACCCGGCGCGCCATGCCGCCGGACACCTGATGGGGAAAATACCTGCTCACAGCCGGAGCCAACCCGTAGCGTGAGAACGCCGCGTCCGCCGCGTGGCGCGCCTGGCCCCCGGCCATTCCGCTCAGGGCGGCGGCCCGCCGGACCTGTCCCCCGAGCCTGACCAGCGGATTGAGAAAGCCCACGGACTGGGGAATCAGGGCGATGCTCCTGCCGCGCAGCGCCTTCTGCCGCCGGGGAGTCAGCGGCTCGCCGCGAAAGAGCAGCCCGCCCTCAACCCGGCAGTTGCCGGGCAGGATGCCGAGGATGGCATGGGCCAGCAGGCTCTTACCCGACCCGCTGGAGCCGATGACGGCCAGCAGCTCGCCGGGTTTCACGTCGAGGTTGAGGCCGCATACGGGCTTGAGCGCGTCCCTGGACACGCCGCGGCCGTACCGGGTGAAGCTGATGGTCAGGTCGTTGACTCTGAGCATGGTCACTCCTGGGCCGTCCGGGGATCGGACAGCCGGTCGATGTTCGTTCCGAGGATGTCGAAGCACTTGACCATCAGCATGAGCGCCGCGCCCGGCAGGATGCCCAGCCACCAGTAGCCGGTGGAGAGATGGCGCATGGACTCCGACAGCAGGATGCCCACGGCCGGGGTGTGCGGCGACAGCCCGATGCCCAGGAAGGACAGGGCGGCCTCGTGCAGGATGGCGTGCGGAAAGAGAAGTATCAGCCCGATGAGAAACTGCGGGAGCAGGTGGGGCAGCAGATGGGTGCGCGCGATCTCCCAGTGGCTCCTGCCCAGCCTGCGGGCCGTTCTGACATAGAGCGCGCCGCGCAGCTGGAGCACCTCGGACCTGATGATGCGCGTGAGGGCGGGCCAGTGGGAGAAGGCCACGGCCACGATCACGCCCCTGGAGCCGCCCCCGGCGGCAAAGGAGATGAGGATGAGCAGCACCAGATGGGGGATGGTCATGAAGATATCCACCAGCCAGTTGACCACGGCATCCACCGCCCGGCCAAAGGTGGCCGAGGCCACGCCCAGGACCAGGGCCAGAACCGAACTGACCAGGGAGGCCAGCAGCCCCACCTTGAGCGACAGAAGCAGCCCGCGCACTGTGCGGGTGAGCATGTCCCTGCCCAGCGGGTCCGTGCCAAAGGGATGGGCCAGGGACGGGGCCTGATTGCGCACCGCCAGGTGCGGGTCGAGCCCGGCCGTGCCCAGTCCGGCGGCCAGGGCGAATATCCCGGCAAACACGCCCAGACAGATGCCCACGGCCCACAGCAGCCGCGTCCGGCGGCAGTCCAGCCCGAGCAGGCGGCCGAACCCGCGAAACGGTGTCGTCACTAACGTTGCACACTGCGTCATGCGGCACGCTCCCAGCCGATGCGCGGGTCGACCACCCGGTAGAGGATGTCGGCCACGGTGTTTCCGGCAAAGACGAAGACCGCGCTGACCAGCACGATGCCCAGCAGCAGGGGCACGTCGCCGCGCACGCCCGCCTCCACCGTGGCCCGGCCGAGACCGGGATAGGAAAAGACCTGCTCGGCCAGGATGGACCCGCCGAACAGCTCGCCCAGCGTGGCGAACTGGAGGGTGATGGCCGGAAGGACCACGTTGCGCACGGCGTGATGGCGGACGATGCCCGGGGTGCGCTCGCCCTGCGCCCTAGCAAAAAGGGCGTAGTCGGAGTGCATGACCTGGGTCATCTTCTGGCGCGTGTGCATGATCACCGCGCTGATGCCGACGATGGAGAGCGTGGCCGCAGGCAGCAGCAGGTGCTGCACGGCCTGCCAGAAGGTCACGTCCCCGGGCAGCACGCCCGGCGGCGCGGCACAGCAGATGGGCGTCAACTGGAGCTTGACCGAGAAGATGATCAACAGGAGCAGCCCGAGCCAGAAGGTGGGCGTCCCGGCCAGGAGATAGGCGTAGAAGCGGATGGACGTATCTATCCAGGTTCCCTCCATGGCCCCGGCAGCCACCCCAAGGGCGAATCCCACCAGCCCGGACAGGACCCAGGCCAGACTCATGAGCCACAGCGACACCATGAACCGCTTGCCGATGACATCCAGCACCGGCTCGTTGAAGATGGCCGAGGTGCCGAAATCCCCGCGCAGCATGTTACCCGCCCAGGCGGTGAAACGCTCCACCGGGGGTTTATCCAGCCCCCAGCGCTGGGCGATCTTCTCGCGCTGTTCAGGGCCGACCTTGAAGACGTCTGCCCCGACATAGGCGTCCACCGGGTCGATGGGCGACAGGCTGACCAGCCCGAAGCAGAGGATGGACACGGCGGCCAGCAACGTCAGCAGGTGCGCCGCACGGCGGAGGATATACGAAAGCATGGAAAATCCTTGGCTCAATGTGGAACAACGCGCCGCCGGAGCGAACCCCGGCGGCGCGGACGATTACTCTCCGATCCATTTCCACTGTTCAATGTTGACCGTGATGGGCCAGCCGTGTCCGTGAGGCTCAATCTGGGAGACGCCCACGTCAAGC
>CAMYLL010000159.1 GCA_947259235.1 uncultured Pseudodesulfovibrio sp.
GGGTCACGAGCAGGTTCAGCCGCTCTTCGACATTCAGGACGAGCTGCGCGCCAAGGTCGGCGTCGAAAAGATGGAAGTCACCGCCCCCGAGCGCGACCAGGAACTGGCCGACTTCCTCGGCGAGTTCATCACTGACGACCTCAAGGCCGCACTGACCACCCCCGAGAAGATGGTCCGCTACGCCGCCAAGGACGCTGCTAAGAAAAAAGCCAAGCAGGCCGTTGCCGAAAAGTTCCCCGAGGATCAGGCAAAACTGAACGGCGTCGGCGACATCATAGGTGACCTGACCAAGCAGATCGTGCGTGAGCGTATCGTTACCGAAGGTCTGCGCATCGACGGTCGCGACACCACCACGGTGCGCCCGCTGTCCATCGAGACCGGCCTGCTGCCCATGACCCACGGTTCCTGCCTGTTCCGCCGCGGCGAAACCAGCGCACTGGCCGTTGCCACCCTGGGTTCCAGCCGCGACGAGCAGCGCTTTGACTCCCTCCTGGGTGACAACACCAAGCGCTTCATGCTCCACTACAACTTCCCGCCCTACTGCGTCGGTGAAGCGCGCATGCTGCGCGGTCCCAGCCGTCGCGAAGTGGGCCACGGCGCCCTGGCCGAGCGCGCCATCGCCCCGGTCCTGCCCGAGTCCGACAAGTTCCCCTTCACCATCCGCGTGGTGTCGGAGATCATGGAGTCCAACGGCTCCTCTTCCATGGCCTCCGTGTGCAGCGCCACCCTGTCCCTGATGGACGCAGGCGTGCCCATCTCCGCCCCTGTGGCCGGTATCGCCATGGGCCTGTGCAAGGAAGGCGACCAGTTCTTCGTGCTCACCGACATCCTCGGTGACGAGGACGCCCTGGGCGATATGGACTTCAAGGTCGCAGGAACCAGCGAAGGCATCACCGCCATCCAGATGGACATCAAGATCGCAGGCATCCCGCCCGAGGTGCTGAAAAAGGCGCTTTACCAGGCCAAGGAAGCCCGCTCCCACATCCTCGGCCACATGAACGAGATTCTGGACGCCCCGCGTCCCGAGCTCTCCACCCTGGCCCCGCAGATGTGCGAAGTGTTCATCGATCCCGAGAAGATCCGCTCCGTCATCGGACCCGGCGGCAAGAACATCAAGGCGATCACCGCCGAGACCGAGGCCGACATCGACATCGAGGATTCCGGCAAGATATCCATCTTCGCCCCGACCCTGGCGTCCATGGAAAAAGCCAAGGAAATGGTCCTCTACTACGACCAGAAGCCCGAGCCCGGCAAGAACTACCTCGGCACGGTCCGCAAGGTTCTGGAAGTCGGCGCCCTGGTCGAAATCCTGCCCGGCCAGGAAGGCATGCTCCATGTCTCCCAGCTCGACTTCGAGCGCGTGGAACGCGTGGAAGACGTCGTCCAGCTTGGCCAGGAAGTGTGGGTCAAGTGCATCGCCCTCGAGCCCGGCGGACGCATCCGCCTGTCCCGCAAGGCGTGGCTGATGGAAGAGGCCGGCCAGGAGGTCAACCTCGAAGAGTTCAAACGCCCTGCCCCGCGCAGCGGCGACCGTGACGGCGGACGCCGTGACGATCGCGGTGGACGCGGCGGACGCCGTGACGACCGCGGCGGACGTGGTCGCCGTTAATCAGCGACCGAATACGATCAATACAGAGCGACCGCCCTTGGGCGGTCGCTCTTTTTTTGCAACGGGCAGAATCACCTGACACCCATCATATCCGATCCCTGCCACCAGAACTCATGGCAGGGACATCAAAAAAACCCTCCCCTTGAACTCGGGAGGGCTTGATGACAAGGGGTATCGCGGCGCTAGGGCTTGATGACCGAGCCAAGGACTTCAAGGAACTTTCGCATCCATTCGGGATGCGCGGGCCAAGCCGGACCGGTGACGAGGTTCCCGTCCACCACGGCGTTGGTGAAGGTGTCGTTATGGTCCACCCAGCAGCCTCCGGCCCGTTCAATGTCGGGTCGCACTGCGGGATAGGCGGTGCAACTCCTGCCGTCCATGATGCCTGCGGCCACCAGGACCTGCTGGCCGTGGCACACGGCGGCCATGGGCTTATCGGCGGCGGCAAAGGCCTGCACGATCTCTATGACCCGCGAATTCAGACGGATGTATTCGGGCGCACGGCCGCCGGGAACCACAAGGGCGTCGTATCCGGCCGGGTCCACTGCGTCGAAATCCGCATTGAGGGTGAAGTTGTGCCCGGGTTTTTCCGAGTAGGTCTGATGCCCTTCGAAGTCATGCACGGCTGTGGCTACCTGCTCTCCAGCCTTCTTGCCGGGACACACGGCGTGGACTTCATGGCCCACCATGGTCAGCATCTGGAAGGGAACCATGACTTCGTAATCTTCCACAAAATCGCCCACCAGCATCAGGATCTTTTTCACTGCCATTTGGAATTCTCCTTATTACGCGTTCGTTCCGGTATGACATGCCATTGACTCCATGCATATACCACCCGGAACGATTTGAAAACCGGAGTCCCGAATTAACGGGACAATTCATGGCGTGAAAGAAGTGGACCGCCGGGACCGGACGGCACGGGGAAGGAAAATACGCAGACGGCGCAAGGGCGCAACGCCCGCCCTACTCCACAAGAACTCCGGCGTAGCCCACCACCTGCTCATAGTCGCCCGAGACCTCGCCCGACGTGGCATAGGCCACCAGTTCGCCACGCGTCGCCCCCATCTCAAGGGCGGCAAACAGCCCCGCCGTCATGGGCAGGACGCCGCACATGGAGATCGAATGAGCGCGCACCGTGTCAAAAAGGCCGGAGGGGTCAAGCTCCACCGTCGCCTCAAGGGCAAGGGAATCCTGACGCTTGGCCTCTTCATGGGAGATGTAGTGGCTCATGTCCGAGCTCACAACGATGGACACCGGGCGGTCCAGAGCCTTGAGCACCTGTCCGATGGCCCGACCCACCGCCTCGACATCGCGGAAAACGCGGGAGGCGATGGCCATGGGCACGATATTCACGGATGGATTGATGCGACGCAGGAATGGAATCACGACCTCAAGGGAATGCTCGCGCAGGTGCGCGGCGGTGTCGGGGACGATGTGCGGATCAGCCGCAAGCAACGCGTCGGCCAACTCGACATCCACGGGCACGGCCCCGCCCGGCACGTGCCAGGCTCCGTCGGGCCACAGGGCAAAGGGTTCGCCCATGCCTGTGTGGTTCGGGCCCAGCAGGACCACGGTGGAGGCCAGATTCGCCCGGCCCAGCGTGGCTCCGCATACCGCGCCGGAGTAAACGTATCCCGCATGGGGAACCATGGCCAGAATTGTTGCCGCCTCGCGGCTGCCATCCGATGAGATAAAGGAATCCAGCACGGCGTTAAGACGCACGGGATCAGCGTCATAGAAACGTCCGGCCACCACTGGCTGCCTGTCCATGATCATCCCTCCTTGACGAGTCTATTGGGGCGCCGGGGCATACTCCTGAACCTGCTGCTCCAGCGCGTAGGTGTCCAGGGCGGACTTGGCAAGCTGCGCCTGCAGGCTGTCCGGCTTCTTTTCGATGATGTCACCCAGCAGCTGCTTCCACTCTTCCATGGCCCCAGCCTTGCGATAGATGCGGGCGAGCTTGAATCGGGTGGAGGCCCATTCCGGGTTGTCCACATCAATGTAGCGGTCATACTCCTTGGCCCACTTGAGGGCCTCGTCATACCGCCCGGAGCGCTCGGTGGCATAGATGGACATGAGCACGGCGTCCTTGATTTTCTCGGGGTCGCCCTTGGTCTGCAGCAGGAGCGACAGCGCCTCCTGGGCATAGACGAAGACCTTGCGCAGGTCCTGGCGATCCATGGCCGCCTTGGCCATGTAGTACATGGCATAGGCACGGAAGGCCGGTTCCACCTTCACATCCTTGGCGAGGTCGGCCCACATGGCCAGTGCCTGGTTGGCCTCGCCGAGATTCTGCAGGGACATGGCCTGGGCGTATTCGACCTGACGCATCTGCTCCTGAGGCAAGTTCCAGTTGGCCTTGGCCATGGAAACAAGGTCCGCAATGTCCTTCCAGGCGAGCTGATCCAGATAAATATTCACGGCAAGCCCCAGTGCCTCGTCCGAGGCCTTGGGGACCTGCTTTTTCTGCAGATAGGGCTTGATGAGCGAGAGCGCTTTTTCCGGCTGTCCCACCTTCCAGTAGCTCATCGCCACCTGGAGAACGATGGAATCGTCAACCTTGGTGTCTTCCTTGCCGATGAAATCATACGTCTCCCAGTAGCGCACGACCCGGCTGAACCGCTCCTCGTCCACCATGCCGGGCACGGCCAAAGCAAAGACCGAGTCGCCCAGGGTGCGCGCCTTGCGGACCAGCGGGCTGTCCGGGTATTTCTCAATGAGATCCTGGGCTGCGGCCAGGGCCTCGGGATACTGCTTGTGGAAGGCGTACCACATGGCCAGCTTGAGCTGAGCCACGGGCGCCAGCGGGCTGTCAGGGTACTGCTCGACGATATCCTGATAAATCTTTTCCGGCCGCAGGTTGTAGGGCCGGTCAAAGACGTCGCCCATCTCAGGCATGGTCGGGTCGTCGTGGATGCCCTCCTCGGCCAGCCGCATTTTGGCAACCAGGCCGCCTTCCTTGGTGGGATAGTCCCGCACCACCTTCTCGTAGATCAGCTTGGCGGCATCGTTCTCTCCCTGGCGGACATAAATGTCGCCAATGCGGGCCAGGACCACGTCCGCGCCGTCGGCCTCGGGATTGAGATTGTAATAGGTGAAGTAGTGATTCTTGGCCTGCTCCAGCTTCTTCAGGCTCAGCTCCACACCGCCTGCCAGCCGCAGGAACTCTGGGTTTTCCATGTAGTAGTCCGGCCAGCGCTTGTCGATATAGTCGACGATTTGAAAGGCCTGGTCGATGAACCCGGTTCTGTTCAGGGAGTCGGCCAGATAAAAGGCCGCCTGCTTGACCAGCTGATGTTCGGGATAGGTCTGGATCAGGTACTGGAACTGGTCGGCGGCCTTCATGTAGTCGCCTTTCTTGTAGTAATACTCGCCCCAGTAGTAGCTGATGGACGGGATATTGTCGTCGTCCGGATACTTCTCCTGCAAGATCTTGAAGTATGCCTTTGCCTCCGGGAAGTTGCCAACCTGCAGGTTGAGCAGCCCGAGGTTGAGCAATGCCCGAGGCACACGGTCGGAGCGCAGGTTGGAATTCATGGCCTCAATAAAGGCCTGGGCGATCTCGTCGTAATGCCCGGAAAGATCGTCGCCGTATTTCTGCTTGGTGATGTCCGCCACGGCGTAAAGGGTTTCCTCCCGCACGTCCGAGGGGACGTCAGGCTCGCGCAGGATGCCCTCGTAGATGGGCAGCGCCTCGTTGAGATTGCCGTTGAACATCATTGACTGGGCTTCGTAGAGCTGCTTCCTGATCTCCTCTTCCCTGGCCTTGGCCTCGGCAACGGGATCCGGCGGCGGGCCTTCCGTACCCGTCTGAGGCGACACAGTCCCGTCCCCCGGTACAGGCGGCACACCTTCTCCTTCGGCAACGGCAGGGGCGACCTCGGCCGCCTGCTCCGGAACAACGGGCTCCGCAACAGGCTGGACCACCTGGGCTTGCTCCTCCGGGGTCGGCTGGGGCGGCGGCGCACCCTGAACCACGGAAGGCGGCGGAGAAACGCTCCCCACGGCCTCACCTTGACCGGACACGCCCACAGGCAGTCCCTCGCCGTCCCGGCCCGACTCGGCAGGGGGCGGCGAAACAACACCGCCCACCACGGCTCCGCCGTCCTGCCCCACGGCCTCGACGCCGTCCACCGGGGGAGCAACGGTCCCGACCACGGCAGAACCTTCATCAACGGGAGGCGATACCGTCCCGGTGGTTCCGGGCTGATCCACGAGGGGCTGCGGCGCTTGGGACGTTCCGGCCAGCTCGGCGAATTTGACTTCTTCAGCAGTCTGGTTGACGGCCTTGAACCGCAGCTGGTGCGATGGCGGATATACGCCCGGCCGCATCCCGTCGGTCTCGGGCCGAGCTGTCGGGGTTGGGGGAGGCGTAACAGGCTGTGCTTCGGCAACAGGAGGTTCGGGTGATGCCACCGGTTGCGCTTCTCCTGGGGGAGACACTTCGGTGCGTACAGTGTACGGGACGGCAAAAAACGGCTTGCGGTCCTGGCCCGTTCCCTGGTCAGGAGGCAGATCGGCCTCGGCTCCCGGGGCAGCGGCCCGATTCGAAGCGGCGGGCGCGGGAGATGCTGCCGGGGATGGTTCTTCGGGCGCGGCCTGAGGTTGGGCGGGCGCGGTTTGGACGGGCGCGGGCGGTGCGGCGGATACCGGCGGTTCCGGCTCCCGTGGTTTCCACCGCGCCCCGATGGGGTCGCGGAAAATCTGCAGGACAAACTCCGGTTTGCCCGGGGTCGGTAGCTTGATGAAGCCGAAGCCATTGGTCGAGGTGGTAATTCGCACCGAATCGCCGTCGATTCCGATGGCCTTGACCAGCTTGCCCGGAAAATCCTTGCTGCCCGGTCTGGCCTCGGTGTCCCATATGGCCGCAGGCAGGGATACGACCAATTCCGTGACGCCTGTCCTGCGCACTGAATAATCAGGCAATTTTGCGGAATCAAAGGA
>CAMYLL010000160.1 GCA_947259235.1 uncultured Pseudodesulfovibrio sp.
GAAAAATGAGGCATAGAAAGTCCGGTCGCAAGCTGAATCGGTCCAACTCTCACCGCACTGCCCTGTTCAAGAACATGGCCCGTGCGCTCCTGACCTACGAGCAGATCCGCACCACTGAAGCCAAGGCCAAGGAACTTCGTCGCGTTGTCGACAAGCTTATCACCCTGGCCCTTCGCAACGACCTGCATGCCCATCGCCAGGCCTACAAGGTTCTGGGCAGCCACCAGCTGGTACAGCGTCTCTTTGATGAGATCGGTCCCCGCTTCGTGGGTGGTCAGGGTGGATACACCCGTATCATCAAACTGTCGCAGCCCCGGAGCGGCGACTGCGCCCCCATGGTCATCATCGAATTGACCAAGCTGGCCTCCGCTGAACCTGCTGCTGCGGACGAGGCTTCCAAGCCCGCCGAGAAGGCTGCAGAGAAAGCGCCTGCCAAGAAGGCCGCCCCCAAGAAGGCGGCTGCCAAGAAAGAACCCGAAGCTCCTGCGGAAGAGACGGCTGAAAAGCCTGTCGACGCTTCCGAGCCGAAGGACGAAGCCTAAATATTAAAGGGCAGGTCATTGACCTGCCCTTTTTTTGCTCTCTGGTATAGATAATTCTTATTGCTTCGATAGGAGTGTATATGGATATTCGAAAGCTTGAGGCTTTTTGCAACGTCTATGAGTTGCAGAGTTTCTCCAAGGCCGGTGAGGTGATGTTGCTGTCACAGCCCACCATCAGCTCTCATGTGGCCAACCTCGAAGCCGAACTTGGAGTCAAGCTTTTGGACCGCATGGGCCGCAAGGTGGTTCCAACCCAAGCTGGGGATATCCTTTACCGCAGCGCAATTGTCGTTTTCGACAAGCTCAAGCAAGCCAAGTCATCCATTGAAGTCTTGCGCGACAAGGTGGTCGGTGAATTGAACATCGGGTGCAGTACGATTCCCGCGCACCACATCATGCCTCAGTATCTCTCCAGATTCGCAGCAAAGTATCCCCTTGTGACTTTTAGTGTGTCCACTGGCGATTCGGGAGAGGTCATCCAGCGAGTTTGCGATGGACACTGGTCCATCGGAATTGTCGGACAGTTGCCAGCCGAGGACGAACTCGCCGCTGAGGAGCTGTTGGAGGATGAGACCGTGGTTGTAGCTGCTGCGTCTGCGCCTTGGCTCCCCCGCGCTGGAGCCAATCTCTCCATGCATGAACTGGCCGTGCTGCCCTGGGTCATGCGCGAGCAGGGGTCAGCCACCCGCCGTGTTTTGGTCAAGGCTCTCGACCAGGTCGGACTCACCCTGCGGAGCCTCAATGTTCGCTGCTGGGTTGACGGAACAAGCGAAGCAGTGGCCCATGTCCTCGGCGGTGTCGGGTTGAGTGTGACCTCATACCTTGCCTCCCGTCATTATCTGGAAAGCGGCGCCCTTGTTCGCCTCAACGTTCCCGAACTTGAGGGAAGACGGCATTTCTACCTCATTTATCACAAGGATCGGCAACTGTTCCCGGCTCACAAGGCGTTTATCGAGTTCTGCCGCAGCCGATGATTCTTTTGCTCCGTGAAGAGGAAGGCCCGGACAATTTTGTCCGGGCCTTCCTTTTTCGTGGCTATGTTGCGGACGCTGGCAGAAAATGGAGCGGCGGCACGGTATCGATGATCCCATGCTCCGCAAGGCGTTGATAGAAAAGCTCCATCCCCTGAATTTCATCGCTGCCCAGGTCGTAGACGAGGCCATCGAAATAGGAGCACATTTCCGGCTGGTCAAGGCAGCTGTCCGCTGCGGCCAGAGCGCACATTTCAGCGATGTGGTCCGTCCCCCATCTCTTGGCTTCGGCCATGACCGCGCAGGCGTGTCTGACGGCATCCTCGCGTTGATCCAGGACCGAACGTTGTACTATCCACACGCCGAAGATGAAAGGCAGCCCGGTCAGCGTCCGCCATGCCTCGCCAAGGTCCGTCCGCACGGGATAGTCCGGGTGAAACCGCAGGTTCAGAGCCTCGTCACCGATGCACAGGATAGCCTGTGGACGCTCTCCGCGCGACAGGACGTCGCTGGCGTCGCCGGTGATGAAGCGGGTCTTCACCTTCCACAGCTCGGCCAGGAGTATTCGTAGCAGGGCGGCCGAGGTGTGCGTTTGGGCACTGACGAGGATAGTCTCGCCCTCCAAATCTTCCACAGGACAACGGCTCAGCAGGAGCACGCTCTGGACCGGACCCCGGCTGCCAATGGCTATGTCGGGAACCAGATAGTACTTTTCGGGATTGCGTGCGTACTCGATGCTTGATGCGGCTGATACGTCCAGCTCCCCCTTGTCCATGAGCTTGTTCAGGGCGGACGGCGGCCCGGAGACGATGGAGAAGTCGTTCGGGATGATCTTTCTTTCTATCGGGTGATAGATCGGCAGAACGTTGAGATAACCGATTTTTCCCAGACGTACGCTCACGGCTGACGCTCCATGAGTTCGTATGCCATGGTCCTTTGCCTTGGCGTGAATCCCGCATCCTCGATGATCCGGTGGATCTGTGCCCGGGACAGGCTGAAGGAAACGCCAGCGGCCTTGACCACGTTCTCCTCGATCATGGTCGAACCGAAGTCGTTGCCGCCGAAGAACAGGGCGAGCTGGGCGATTTTCGGCCCCATTGTCACCCAGGAGACCTGGATGTTGTCAATGTTGTCGAGCACAACCCGGGAAAGTGCCAGGGCTCGCAGATACTCCACGCTTGTCAGCTTGCGGCATTCCGAAAGTCCGGTCATGTCCGGCTGGAAGGTCCAGGGGATGAACGCCGTGAATCCGCCGGTGCGGTCCTGGCTGTCGCGCACGGCGAGCATGTGCTCGATGCGCTGGCGCACGGTCTCCTTGTGGCCGAACATCATGGTGGCGGTGGTTCGCAGCCCCTGGGCGTGGGCCTCCTCCATGACGGCGAGCCATTGGCTGGCCGGACATTTGTTCGGCGCGACACGGGATCGGACCTCGTCCACCAGGATTTCGGCACCGCCGCCGGGGATGGAATCGAGCCCGGCCCGGCGCAGGCGTGCGATGACGTCGCTGACCGGGATGCGCTCCAATTCGCTCCAGAAGACTATTTCCGGCGGCGAAAAGGCGTGTATGTGGATGTCGTGGTTGGTCTTGATGTGGCTGAGCATCTCCTCGTACCAGGTCAGAGGCAGGTCCGGGTGGTGTCCGCCCTGCATGAGGATCTGCGTGCCGCCCAGAGCGATGGTCTCCTCGATCTTGCGGCTGATTTCATCGAAGGAGAGAACGTAGCCGCCGTCCTGCCCAGGCTCCCGGTAGAACGCGCAAAACTTGCAGCAGCAGACGCAGACGTTGGAGTAGTTGATGTTGCGGTCCACCACATAGGTGACGTCCGGGGCCGGATGCTTGTCCAGGCGGACAGCATGGGCCAGCCGACCGAGGTCGAAGAGGTCTGCCTCGTCGTGCAGCAAAAGCGCTTCGTCCAGGTCGATGCGGTCGCCGTTTTCGACCTTGGCGAAAATATCATCTAATTTTTTCATTTGTATAACCTGTGTTGGTAATTCCGCTCCCGGCTAACGTCTGTCGTGGCGAGGTGGCCGGGTTCCCGAGGCAGCCTAGACTTCGTTGAAATACGCGTCGCGCTCCACCGGAGTGCAGCCGCAGCCGAGGATCATCTCTTCCAGTTCGGACCGGGTCATCCCCTGCTCGCTGGTGGCTCCGGCTTCATGGCCAATTTTTTCCTCCACCACTGTTCCGTCGAAGTCGTCTGCTCCGAACTTGAGTGCGGCCTGGGCCTGTTTCACGCCGAGCATCACCCAGTACGCCTTGATGTGGGGGATGTTGTCGAGCATCAGGCGGCAGATGGCGATGGTCCGCAGCTCTTCAAGTCCCGTCAGGGGGTTGGGGGTTTCCAGTTGGCTGTTTTCCGTCAGGAATGGCAAGGGGATGAAGCAGGTGTAGCCGCCGCTTCTATCCTGGCTTTCGCGAAGCCTGATCAGATGGTCGAGTCGGTCTTCACGGGATTCTATGTGGCCAAAGAGCATGGTGCAGTTGGTCTTCATGCCTAGCGAATGGGCTTCCTCGTGGATGGCGAGCCATTCCTCGGCCGTGGATTTTCTGGGGCAGATGCGTTCGCGCACGGCCGGGGCGAATATCTCGGCGCCGCCGCCAGGGAGCATGCCCAGCCCGGCTGACTGGAGCCGCTTGAGCACTTCTCTGGTGGTGATGCCCTGGAGCCGGGCGAAGTGGGCTATCTCCACTGCGGTGAAGCATTTGAGCACGGCCTCGGGGAGCCGGGCGCGGACGCTCCCGAGCAGGCTTTTGAAATAGTTAAGCCCGAGGCGTGGGTGGCAACCGCCGACGATATGGACCTCGCGCGGGGCGATGGGGGAGGCGTCGATCTTGGCCAGGGCGTCCTCGGTGGAGAGGACGAACCCGCCGGATTGGCCTTCCTCGCGCTGGTAGGCGCAGAAGGTGCAGCCGTTGACGCAGATGTTGGTGTAGTTGATGTGCCGGTTGACCACGTAGAAGGCTTTCTTTCCGTGCAGGCGGGTCCTGACGAGATTGGCCAGGGCGCCCACGGCCAGCGGTTCCTGGCAGTTGAAGAGGCGCTTGCCGTCCTCCATGGTCAGCCGCTCTCCGGCTTCGACCTTGGTGCGGATGTCGCCAAGTCCCATGTTTTCGTAATAGTCGCTTCTCAGGATGTTCATGAGGTGGTCCGTGGTTCAGATTGACGGTGGGTTATGTGCCCAGGCCGTGGCGGAGAATATCCGTCACGGCTCTGGCCTTGGTCTGGAGGGTGGCTTTGTCTGCTCCGTGCAGACCTGTGCCCGAGTCCAGGCCGGGCACGGCGCATGTCTGGAGAAAACGGTCCATGACCGCGTCGAGGTGAAAGACGATCATGTCCTGGTCCAGGCCGGGGCGGAGCTGGCCGGAAGCCATGCCGTGGCCGACCAGTGCGCGAAGATACTTGTCGGAAGCCTGGCGTATCTCGGCCAGGAATTTCTCGCGCATGGGAAAATTCTCCTGAAACGCCAGCTTCAGGTAGATGCGGTATATCAGTGGATGCCTGTCGATGAAATCGACGCAGGCAAGCAGGCTCATCTCGACTCGGTCGAAGAAGTCTCCCGAGGCGCTGTCCCGGATTTCCTTGAGGGGCTTCTTGAACTGGGCCACGGTATGTCCGAAGATGTATTCGAAAATTCCCTGCTTGCTGCCGAAGTATTTGAAGAGCGAGCCCTTGGCGATGCCCAGCCGCTCGACCATCCGGTTGACGCTGGCCTGATGGTATCCGTGGTCCGCGAATTCGCGGGTTGCCTCGGCGAGCACCCGGTCGCGCTTTTCGGCGGCCAGGTTCTCAAATGTTTTTTGCGGCTGTTCCATGGGAGTCTTGCTTGCCCTCCGGGGCCGGGTGCGCTAATGGTGACCAGGTGGTCACTTTGTTTATATCCAGTGGAACCACGTGTCAACAGCCATGTTTAATTCAATGAATCAAGAGGAATATAATGTCCGTATCACTTCGCATCGGTTTCTCTCCGTGCCCAAACGACACATTCATATTTCATGCGTTGGCCACAGGGGTCGTTTCCTGGCCGGGAGGGCTTGATGTCGTCATGGCCGATGTTGAGGAACTCAACGCCATGGCCGCAGCCGGAGCGCTCGACGTTGTCAAGGTTTCTGCCGCCGCCGCTGCCGGAATCATGAATGAGTATGTGCTGCTGCGCGCTGGAGGAGCCATGGGGTACGGGGTCGGCCCGGTGCTGGTTGGGCAGGGTGCAAACACGGAGGGAGGCGCGGACCTGCGAGCCCTTGACGGAGGAACAGTGGCCATCCCGGGGCGCAGGACCACGGCGGCGCTGCTCTTTGCCCTGTGCTGCCGGGAGGCCGGGATCACAGTGAGCCTGGAACCAATGATTTTCGATCAGGTGATGCCTGCCGTTGCCGCCGGTCGGGTGGACGCGGGGGTGGTCATTCATGAGGGGCGCTTCACCTATGCCTCGCAGGGGTTGGAGCGGATCATGGACCTGGGCGCGTGGTGGGAGGCGCATACCGGCCTGCCCATTCCTTTGGGAGCTATCGCCATGAGGCGTTCTCTGGGCGATGCGGCCTTGCGGGCCATGAACCGGGCCATCCGCGAAAGCCTGCTTGCGGCTCGTGCCAACCCGGACGGGGCGTGGGAGTATGTCAGGAAACATACGCAGGAAATGGACGAGGACGTCATACGCCAGCATATCGAGACGTTTGTCACCGACTACAGCCTGGATGTGGGCGAAGCGGGGGAACAGGCTCTCGGGCGGCTTCTGGGCGAGCCTCTGGGAGCGGGCGGAGCCGTTGGCAAAGCCCGGGATCTTTTTATCAGCCTGTAGGGGCTTGCGCCGGAACGGGTGTTTTCCTGTCCTGGCTCACGTAGACCCCGGCCAGAACGACGGCCGAGGCTGCGTACTGGAACAGGCTCAACCGCTCGGAAAGGAAGACCCAGCCGAAGACCAGGGTGATGACCGGGATCAGGTTGACGAAGGCGGACGCCTGGCTGGCGGGGATTTTTGACATGCCGTAGTTGTACGAGCCGTAGGCCAGGATGGTCACGAAAACGCCGAGGAA
>CAMYLL010000161.1 GCA_947259235.1 uncultured Pseudodesulfovibrio sp.
TGACGTGGCCTCTTAGCGGCTACTTATTTAAACAGGGGTGCCTGAGCGGCTTAATTTGTGAGCAGATTAGTTTTTATATTACGGTACGTATTACAGTAATTAATAATTTAACAGGCGGATGGCCTATCAATCAATATATCAATAAAACAAATGAATACGGAGTTATCTTTTTAACCGGAACGGACTTGCTCGGGATACTTTCCCAAGACGGAACCATCTGCGGCGCATGGGGTGTGGATACGCACACCGGACGACCGACGGCCATCAGGGCGCGGGCGGTGATCCTGGCTCTTGGCGGCCCGGCCCCGCTCTTTGCGCGGCATCAGGCAGGGCGGGCCAATCCCGGCACAAGCCTCGGCATCCTGGCCGATGCCGGAGTGGCTACAGCCAACGAGCCGTATCTGCAATTCATGTGGGGACGGCCGGACCGGTCCTTCCTGAACCCTGCGGACCTGCTCGCACCGGGCAACAGCCTGCGGTTTGCCGACGGTTTGCGGCGTGACGCCATGGACGCCGCAGGTTCAGACCTCGCCGCCCTGTGCGCCCTGCGCCGGACGCACTGCCCAACCTTTTATCACAGGGATCAGGCTGTGCTGGACCGGATTCTCCTCGACGCGGCCCACGGCGACGGCTTTGCCCGCGTGGAAACCCCGGACGGAGTCATCACCGCCGGGCTCTTTGCCCATGCGGGCAACGGCGGCGCGGTGGTCGACGAGCATGGCGAGACGTCGCTGCCCGGTCTCTTTGCTTTGGGCGAATGCGCCACGGGCATGCATGGTGCCAACCGCATGGGGGGAGCCATGGTCCTGGCAACCCAGGTCTTTGGGCGAAGGGCCGGGATTCGGGCCGTGGAGAGGGCCAAAACCAGCGCTCCCGTCACTGACCAGCAATTCATGCGGCTGGTTGAAGAGACGACCAACGGCTGGGATCACTCGCCGGATGCGGCGCAGGCCATTCAGACAATCCGGGTCGGCATGACCCGGCACGCCTGTTTCGCGGCAGGCTCGTTGACAGGAGATACGCAGAGGGTGACGGGTCTTGAAGAGTTCAGAAGCCACATTCGCGGGCTGACCACATCGGCTGACCGACGAACGCGGCTTACAGCCCTGGCCGCTCTGCTCGCGTCCGGCTCGCCAAGCGGTGGCCCCCAGCCCACAGCCGAGTGACTCGGGCAGGAGTCACCGGAAAATCAATCCATATTCTCCATGATTTCAGCCGCCTGAACCAAACTGTCCACAACATGGTCCGCGCTGTCGTGACACCGTTCCTCATGAGCTGCTCCCTTGCCGGTGCGCACCAGAATGGTCATAGCGCCGACGGCGCGGCCCAGGAGCATGTCCGCCTCCTTGTCGCCGATCATGACGCTCTCGCCGGGGTTGAACCCGAGAGCCAGGGCCGCCTGCTCCATGAGGCCGGTGGCGGGTTTGCGGCAGTAGTAGATGCCGTCAAAGCTCACGCCGTGGGGCTGGAGCAGCGCCTCCATGCGCCCGTTGCAGGCGTTCACCGACGCCTCGTCATAGTATCCGCGCTCCACGCCGCTCTGGTTTGTCAGGACAGCCAGGCCGAAGCCCATGTCCCGCATCCGCTGCAGTCCTTCGACAACGCCGGGCAGCAGCTCCACCTCGTCGGGATCGTGCAGGTAGTGCTTGTCGACGATGATCGTGCCGTCCCGGTCGAGAAGAATGTATTGGCGGGCCATGGCTCACGCCCCCCCGGCGGCCAGCCGCCGCAGCATGTTCAGCGCGGCCTGAAAGCTCTTGATGGACGCGCGCCCCGTGCCCACAAGGTCGTAGCCTGTTCCGTGGTCGGGCGAGGTGCGCGGGTGTGGCAGCCCAAGGGTCACGTTGACCGCATTGCCGAAATGCAGGAGCTTGAGCGGGCCCAGTCCCTGGTCGTGATACATGGCCAGCACCGCCGGATAATCGCCCTTGGCCGCGAAATGGAAGAGCGTGTCCGCCGGGATCGGGCCGACCACGTCAAGTCCCTCCAGCCGCGCCGCTTCCAGGGCCGGGATGATGGTCTCGACCTCCTCGCTGCCAATGTGGCCGGACTCCCCGGCATGGGGATTGAGCCCGCAGACGGCCACAGGACCGGCCAGCCCCAGGGCCTTGACGAACCCGTCCGTCAGCCGCAGGCAGCGCAGGATGCGCTCGGCCGTGACCAGCCCAGGCACGTCGCGCAGGGGCGGATGTGTGGTCACCAGACTGACCCGCAGCAGTGGCGCCCTGAACCCCGGGTCCTGCTTGAAGGCATTGGCCTCGTCCGGGTCATGGCCGCACAGGTGCATGCACACCTGATCAGCCCCCACGCCGAGCTTTTCTGCCAGGAACTCCGTGTGCCCGGGGAAGTCGAATCCCGCGGCCTGGAGCATCGCCTTGTTCAACGGGCAGGTGAGCAGCCCGTCGGCACGCCCGGCGCGCAACAGGTCGACAGCCGCGTCAAGGCTCACCCCGGCAGCCAGCCCGCCCTGGGTCGTCGGCTTGCCTGCGGGAAAGTCCAGCCCCAGGAGCGCAGGCGGCTCGTACAGGTATATTCCGGCCTCCTGGCTGGCGATGTCCTCCGGGGCGGTAAGGGCCTCATGAAACCCAGCCAGCCCGAGGCGATCAAGCTCCCGGTCCAACGGACCACGTGGACCGATCAGCAGCACGCGCTCGTCGCCACGCTTCCTGGCCTGGGCAAAATGTCTGACCACAAGCTCCGGGCCGAGGCCGCATGGATCACCCATAGTCACGCAAAGGGTCAGCATATTTTTATCCACCTGAATGAGTTATAAAAGAGAAGTTACAGCGCGCGTCAGGACGACCCGCCGGGGTTGAGACCGCGATGCAAGGCAGCAAAATCGGCCAGGATACGGCCATGGTCAAAGACGGTGTCCGGCAACGCGTCCAGTGCAAACACACGGGCCTGGCCCGCATCGTCGCCAGCGCACAGGGAGCCGATGTCCCGGGCAGTCCCGGTATAGACAACGCTCATGGTGTGCTGACGCGGGTCGCGTGACGGATCGGAATAGACGCCGAGCAGTCCGGTCAGGGTGACGTCGAGGCCGGTTTCCTCGCGCATTTCGCGGACAGCGGCCTGCTCGCAGGTCTCGCCATAGTCCACAAACCCGCCGGGCAGCGCCCAGCCCAGGGGAGGATTGCGCCGCTCAACGAGCACCACGCCGTCCAGCTCTGCCCCCGAGCCGGGCACGAGGATGACGACATCCACCGTGGGCACGGGGTTCTTGTACATGGTCACGTGTCCGCCGCAATGGGGGCACGGTTTCTTTATCTCCATCGAAAATCTCCTCACGTCGCGTGATCGGGGCTTGCCCATGGCGCATGCAATGTTGTGGCCCACACGGCGGGTCAAGTCAAACCCGCCGGTCGTGCGACATTGCGTCGGGATGCAGGCAGGCGTCCGCAGGAAGATCATATCCCTTTCATCCGGCGCGGGGCTGCCCAGGCAGTCATGCACCGGTTGTCGGGAACAGCGGATCAGCTCATGGGCAGGGAGAAGAGAAAGGTCGCCCCGTGGCCGTAAACGCTCTCGACCCAGACCCGGCCTCCGTGAGCCTCGACAATCTTTCGGACTATGGGCAAACCCAACCCCGTACCGGCTTCCCCGGCGGTCGGGCGCACGCTGGTCTGCTTGAAAGTCTGAAAAAGCAGCGCCTCCTCGCCCGGCGGCACGCCCTGTCCATGGTCGCGGACAGCCACCACGGCCTCGTCGTCCTCGACCCTGAGCGAGACCTCTATGCTCCCGCCCTGGGGCGAAAACTTCATGGCGTTGGTCAGCAGGTTGTCCAGCACCTGCCCGACCCGCCTGGAATCGAAAGAAAATTCCGGCACATCATCGAGGCTTGAGGTGAGAACCAGGGATTTTTTCTTGGCCCCTATGGAGTGGACGCGCAGCCGCAGCTCTATGAGACGTTTCAGGTCGCTCTTGGCTCTGAGCAGCTCCAGGGCCCCCGCCTCGATGACGGATATGTCGAGCAGGTCGCTGACGAGAGCGTTCATGTGCTCGTTGGCCGAGTGAATGAACTCCAGCAGCTCCCGCTGCTCGGCGTTGAGCGGGCCGCTCAGCTCTTCAAGCATCATCTCGCACATGCCCTTGATGCCGGAGATGGGGCTGCGCAGATCATGGGCCGCCATGCCCAGGAACTGATTCTTGACCTCGTTGGCTTCCCTGAGCGCCTTGATGGCGACCATGGTTTCCACATTGTGATCCACCCGGCAGTAAAACTCCTCGGCCTCGAAGGGCTTGGCCAGGAAATCGTTGGCCCCGTTCTTGATGAACCGGGCCGAGAGCATGGGGTTGACCACCGCGGACAGGCCGATGACGGGCAGCCGCTCCTTGGAATGGTCGGCCCGGATTCGCCGGGTCAGCTCCACGCCGTTCATGCCCGGCATCTCGAAATCCGTGATCACCAGACCGATTCCCTCCTCCCGGCCCAGCAAATCCAAAGCGTCCTCCGCGTTTGCGGCCGCGACCACCTGAAACATCTGCTGCTCAAGCAGGGAGCGCAGGTAGGCGCAAAACGAGGTGGAATCCTCCACCACCAGCACACGAATAGCGCGGTTGCGCATCAGGCGCTTGATGTAGCTGACGATGTTTCGGACAGCGTGCGCGTCCTTGACCACGTAATCTATGATGTCGCGAGCGAGCATCCGCTTGCGCGTGGATTCGGAGAAGTCCGAGGTGAAGACGATGCTCGGCACACGGCGTGCGCGAAAGGTATCAACGATATCGCCCGGCTTGGCGTCGGGCAGATTCAGATCGAGGATGGCGAGAAAGATGTCGTCGGTGTGGGCTTCGACAAACGCACGGGCCTGAGCCGAGGTGGCCGCCACCTCGACACGGAGGTCGAGGCTGGCCTCGATGGACCGTTTCAGTTCCGTGGCTGCGGCCCGGCTGTCTTCGACAATGAGGATCAGTGGTTTTGCACTGTCGTCCTGGGTATGGTTCATGGGGTAGCCTCCAGGCTGTTCTGGAGGATAGCATGATCGGCCGCGCAGGGAAATCCCGTTATTCGGCGCGGGCGCCTAGCCCTCGTCGGCTATGGTTACCGAGAATCCCTTGTCGCAGAGCTTCTTGAGGCTCACGGCCCCCTCGCGGATCACTTCGAGGCGGGTGGACCCGAGAACGCGGATGACCGTGGACGGCTTACCTCCCTTGGGCCAGGGCGGATCGACGTAGACCGCCCCCGCGTAGCCCAGCAGGGTCGGCGAGAGGTCCTCGGGCAAGGCAACTGGGGCCTCGCCGCTGAGATTCGCGCTGGTAGCCACGATGGGCCTGCGCAACCGCCGGGACAGCTCCGATGCGAAGGGATGGCCGCTCCAGCGCACCGAGGTGTACCCGGCCTCGTCAGAGAGGCAGGAAGGCAGCGACGGCAACGCCTTGACCAGAATGGAGAGCGGACCGGGCCAGAAGGCGCTGGCCAGCAGCAACAGGGCCGAGGGACGATCGTCCGTGACCAGGCCGAGCATGTCGACCCCGCCGATGATCAGGGGAAGCGGCTTGGCCGTGGAGCGGTCCTTGATCTCCATGACCTTGGCGCACGCGGATTCGCTTGTTGCGTCACAGCCTAGGGCATAGAGGGTCTCCGTCGGATAGATGACGACATCCCCGGCGGTCATGGCCTTGAGTAAATTCTGCACGATTCCCTCCAATCCTTGCTCGATCCGGGCAACGGCTTCCGCCATGGACGGCGGTTCTCCCGGCCAGGACAACTTCGCGGCATATATACCCGAATGATGCGTCTTTCAATTAAAAAAAGGGACGTCGGCCACCCCTATCGCCCATACCACTCGGCCCGCCTTTCGGCCAGCTCATCCTCGTCAAAGGACGGGGTGTCGTACATGCCCGCCTGGTCGCGCTGGGAGAAGGCCTCATAGAGAATGATGGCCGCCGCAACAGAGACGTTGAAGCTCTGCACCATGCCCTGCATGGGGATGTAAATCTCGTCCTTCACCAGCTCGGCCAGCTCGGGCGAAGTTCCCCTGTGCTCGTTGCTCAGGATGATGGCCGTGGGGATGGTGAAGTCGAAATCCGTGACCGGACGCGCCGTGGCGGAAAACCCGGTGCGCAGTATCTGCCCGCCGGTGCGGCCCAGGCTGCCGATCATCCCCGCCGGGTCTATGTGCCGGTTGAGCCGTATCCATTTCTTGGCGGAGGCCGAGCTCTTCTTGCCCAGGTCCGGCCACTGGGAGGTGGTGTAGTAGAGATGGACGTCGGACACGCCGAACGCATCACAACTGCGCAGCACGGCAGAGACGTTGTGAGGGTCCCAGATGTTGTCCATGACCAGCGTCAGGTCCTTCTGCCTTCTGGCAAGCACCTGATCTATCCTTTGTTTCCTTTTTTCCGATAGTTCGCGTCGCATGAATGGCTCAGTAACCGAAACCCGATGGAGAGCGCAAGTTTTCAAGACGACAGCGCAGGCAGAGAGTCCCGGCAGCTACTCCGCACCCCGCGCGTTATTTTTTGTATCAATATATTGACCAATTTTTCCGT
>CAMYLL010000162.1 GCA_947259235.1 uncultured Pseudodesulfovibrio sp.
TCCGCGCCTTTCGGAATGCGGCTTGAGCTGCTCGAAAATCTCCGCCTGTTTGCCAAAGGACGTGATGACAACGGCATCGCAGCTGACCTGATCGAGGACACGCGGCGCGGAAACCACATGCCCATGGAAAATCTGCCCCTGCTTTCTGGTGTCGTTGTCAAGCAACACAACAATCTGAAAATCGCTGTCCTTGAGGGCGGAAAGGACGACTTCACAGGTCTCCGACGCGCCGAAGAGCCCGAGCCGCTTTTTCCCGCTGTCCCGAAGCCCGCCGAGCTTTGCCAGGACAAATTCCTTGATGGTGGAGTAGAGACGGACCGTCTCGGAGGAATAGTCCGAGAACATCTCGCGACGTGACTGTCTTCCTCGATCCGTAAGGGCGTAGCGGTAGCTCTTGCCGTTGACCGGCAAAAACTCGACCAGCCCACCCGTTTGAAGCTGCTTGAGGTATTGGTTGATCATGGCCCCGGACAGGTTGAGCTGGCGGCCCAACTCGAACTGGGAGAGGTTCGAATCCCGGGACAACGCATCCAGAATAGCGAGCACGCGGGTGCTCTTGCTCGGTTTGAGATAGAGACCGTCGGTGATCAGCATCCCAACATTTCCATTTACGACATGATCAGACATAAAAACTCTCAGCCGTTCGCTCGGTCAATGATTCACAGCGACCGGAGGTTGACAACACCAACAATTCGCACACACTAGTCTGGCCTAGACGCCTTGTCAAACCGACGAATGGCAACGGGTTGCGGGCTCTCGCCGCCCCGCGCCGCCATGCGCGGAAAAAACAAAATCGTTGACACAGTGAATAATCGGTTCATCTCGCACATTACTTTAGTGGATTGGCAATCCTTTCCACCAATCTGGACATTCTCTGGCTTAGCAAGATATCTGCCAAAGCGCGACAGGCTCACCCAATCTTTTCCCCAATCAAACGCAACGAGCTGAAAACACGGAGTGTTCGGCCGAATCCTTTTGGCCCCCTGCGCAAGCCGGCCCCACCACCCCCTTAGCCGGCACGTGCATCGTCAAATCCACGACACCTCCACACCTTATGTTTTAAACATGGCGTATTGACCAGATTCACAGGCTATTATACCTTCCCCGTGCCTTGCCGGGCAAAAAACTCTCCCAAAGGACGCCCAATGGAGCATACAGACCGCCCCTGGCTCAAATCCTACGACGCCGAGGTGCCGCCGACGCTGGACTACGAGAGAACCCCGCTGTTCAGCTTCCTGGACCGCGCCGCCCACAAATGGCCAAGCCGAAAGGCCATCGTCTTCAAGAACTGGTCGACCACCTATGCCAAGCTCAAGGCCATGAGCGAGGTATTTGCCTGGAACCTCCGCGAAACGGGCGTGCGCAAAGGCGACCGGGTGGCGCTGATGCTGCCCAACCTGCCCCAGACAATCATCGCCCTGTGGGGCACGTTGCGTTGCGGCGCCATCGGCGTGATGACCAACCCGCTCTACATGGAGACGGAAATCATCCACCAGTTCAACGATGCGGACGTGCGCACCTGCATCACCCTTGACCTGCTGTGGCCCAAGCTTGAGAAGCTGCGCGACTCCCTCCCGGTGGACACGTTCTTCGTCACCTCCATTGGCGAAGGCCTGAAATTTCCCCTGAACGTCCTGTACAAACTCCAGGCCAGGAAGAACAACAGCGCGACCTCGGTTCCCTTTGACGGAAAGCACGTCGTTCCCTTCAAGGCCCTGCTCAAGGGCAAGAAGACCTTCACCGACACGCGCGTGGTCCCCGAGGACACCGCCCTCCTGCAATACACCGGTGGTACCACCGGCGTGGCAAAGGGATGCATCCTCACCCATGCCAACATCGGGGCCAACATCCAGCAGTGCCAGAGCATGATGCACACCCTGGGCCAGCGCAAGGAGACGTTCATCGGCGTTCTCCCCTATTTCCATATATATGGGCTGACCACCTGCCTGGTCTGGCCCACCAGCCTGGGAGCCACGCTGACCCCCTTCCCGCGCTACGTCCCCCTGGACGTGCTCAAGGGCATCCACAAGCTCAGGCCCACGGTCTTTCCGGGCGCCCCCTCCCTCTACATCTCGCTGCTCCAGCAAAAGGACATCGCCAAATACGACCTTTCCAGCATCGACTGCTGCGTGTCCGGCTCCGCCCCCATGCCCGTCGAGCACATGGAACAGTTCAAGGAGCGCACAGGCACGGCCATCGCCGAAGGGTACGGCCTGACCGAGGCCTCCCCGGTGACCCACTTCAACCCCATCAAGGGTGTCCGCAAGGCCGGCTCCATAGGCCTCCCTTTTCCCGACACCGACGCCAAGATCGTGGACATGGAGGTGGGCGGCGACCCGCTGCCCCCGGGCAAACGCGGCGAACTCGTCGTGCGCGGCCCGCAGGTCATGAAGGGCTATTACAACCGTCCCGATGCCACGGCCGACGTGCTCCGCAACGGCTGGCTCTACACGGGCGACATCGCCTACATGGACGAGGACGGGTACTTCTTTATCGTTGATAGAAAAAAAGACCTGATTATCTCAGGTGGATATAATATATACCCCCGCGAGATCGACGAGGTGCTGCACGCCCACCCGAAGATCGAGGAAGCGGTCAGCGTGGGCATCCCCCACGATGCGCGCGGCGAGATAGTCAAGGCTTACGTCGTGGTTCGCCAGGGCGAAACCCTGACCCGCAACGAGGTCATGGCCTACTGCCGCGAGAAACTCGCCGGATACAAGGTCCCCCGCAAGGTGGAGTTCCGCACCGAGTTGCCAAAAACCATGGTGGGCAAGGTGCTTCGCCGTGCGCTGCGCGAGGAAGAGGAAGCCAAACTCTCGGCCCGCAACGGCCACCGCAGGACCTCGGACCCGGATTCCAACCCGGCACCAGAGCCGAAACCGGAACAGGACGCCTCCGGCAAATAACGCCGGGGGCGCGCCGCGCTTCCGCCACTCCTCACCCCACAGGGCGTGACTGCCCCTTGGGCAACGTCTCCTGCGCCTCCCCCTTACTCTCCCCCCGCTCCTTCCGCCGTGTCCATGAGCATCGCGGGAAGCCCTCGCGTTGCCTTTCATGCACCCCGAGAGCACATTGTTATACAGGGTGTGTTGCCTTCTTAACATTTATGAAAATTTTACTTCGCCGTAATTTTGTTTTTCGAAACTATTCCGTTGTCAGGACTGGAAAATCGCGAAGATTATTCAAGCATACTGAGGTTTTTGCAAAAATGTCGGACGCAAAAAACCTTTTATTCAAATTTTATTTGTTGTATAGATCGGCCTTGTTCCCGTTGCTGCCCATCGTAACTCATATGAGAGGAGGAAATGATGAAAGGTTTTCTTAAAGGTGTAGGCTTGCTTAGCCTTATGCTCGTGTGTAGCGCCTTCCTGCTTGCCGGTTGTGGCGAAGACAAGGCCCAGACCATCAAGATCGGTTTCAACCTGCCCCTGACCGGCGACATTCCGGAAGTCGGCGAAGGCTCCAAGAACGCGGCCGAGATGTACCTCAAGGACATCAACGACGCCGGCGGCCTGGAAGTGGGCGGACAGAAATACCCGCTCGAGTTCGTTTACATGGATAACGAGTCCAAGGCCGAGTCCGCCACCAACGTCGCGCTCAAGCTGATCGACCAGGAAAAGGTCGTTGCCATCATCGGACCCAACTCCTCCAAGCAGGCCGTGCCCGCTGGCGGTACCTGCAACGACAACCGCGTGCCCATGATTTCCCCGTGGTCCACCAATCCCAACACCACCCTGGATCGTCCCTGGGTCTTCCGCGCCGCATTCCTGGATCCCTTCCAGGGCCCGGTCGTCGCGGACTTCGCCGCCAAGAAGTTCGACGCCAAGACCGCTGCCGTCCTCTTCGACGTCTCCAACGACTACTCCAAGGGTCTGGCCGAAATCTTCAAGTCCTCCTGGGAAGCCAAGGGCCTGGGCCCGGTCGTGGCCTTCGAGTCCCACGGAACCAAGGACCAGGATTTCTCCGCTCAGCTGACCACCATCGTGAGCGCCAACCCTGACTTCATATTCGTTCCCGACAACTACAACCAGGTCGCCCTCATCGTGCAGCAGGCGCGTGACCTCGGCTACAAGGGTCCCTTCATGGGTTCCGACGCCTGGGGTACTCCCGACCTGGTCAAGCTCTGCGGCGAGCAGTGCTACGGCAACTACTTCTCCACCCACTACGCCGCCGCTGGCGCCAAGGGAGCCACCAAGGTCTTCATCGACCGCTACGAGAAGGCCTACGGCGCCGTTCCGGCCGACTACGCCGCCCTGACCTGGGATTCCATCGGCATCATGGTCGAAGCCATCAAGAACGCCGGCAAGGTCTACGCCGACCCGGTCGAGATGCGCGCCGCCATCCGCGACGGCCTGGCAGCCATCAAGTCCTTTGACGGCATCACCGGCTCCTCCAAGTTCGATGCGCAGGGCGACCCGATCAAGTGCGCCGTGGTCGTCAAGATCAGCGACCAGGGCGAGTTCGTCTTCGAAGAGTCCGTCTGCCCCTAGGCGACCGACGATACTGTCATAAACGGGCGGGGGTTTAACGACCCCCGCTCTTTTGCAAGCACGCCAGCTGTTTCATTCGGCCGGACAGCGAATTCTCCAAAGTTTTTTCCAAGGAAGGACCACAGTGGACTTCATTATTCAAAACATACTCAACGCCCTCCAATGGGGAAGTTTCTACGCGCTCATCGCACTGGGCTACACCCTGGTGTACGGTGTCCTGCGCCTGATCAACTTCGCCCACGGGGACATCTTCATGGTGGGCGCGTACATCGCGTTCTTCGTTGCAGGCTTCATGCTCGGTCCGGTACTCGGCCTGTCGCCCATGTTGACCTTCGTCATCGCCATCCCGCTGACCATGGCCCTGACCGCCTGCGTCGGCGTGACGCTGGAGCGCATCGCCTACCGGCCCCTGCGCCGCAAAGGCGCTCACCGGCTCTACGTGGTCATCACCGCCCTGATGTGCGGCCTTATCCTCGAATACTCGAACCTGGCCGTGCTGGGCGCCAGCCGCCTCAAATTTCCCGAGCTCGTGGACAAGGCCATCTGGAATATGGGCGGCGTCACCATCACCAACCTCAAGGTGATCGTCATCGTCGCGGCCATCGCGGTCTTCGCCTTCCTCAACTTCATCGTCACCAAGACCAAAATCGGCATGGCGATGCGCGGCATCTCCTACGACAAGTTCGCCATCCCGCTCATGGGCATCCCCATCGACGCCATCATCGTCTTCACCTTCGTCCTTGGCTCGGGCTTCGCGGGGCTGGCCGGGCTGCTCTTCGCCATGTCCTACCCGGTGCTTGAACCCTTCATGGGCATGATCATCGGCTGGAAGGCGTTCATCGCGGCGGTTGTCGGCGGCATCGGCGACATTCGCGGCGCGTTCTACGGCGGCTTCCTGCTCGGGTTCATCGAGGTCGGCGTCGTGACGGTTTTCCCGTCCACCTACCGCGATCTCTTCGCCTTCACCATCCTGCTCATCATCCTCTGGATGAAGCCGACGGGCCTGTTCGGCATGCCCCAATCCACAAAGATCTAGTTGGGAGACATCACAATGCAGAAATACTCTCTCAACATCCTCATGGCGGCGTGCGCCGTCCTGCTCCTGGTCCTCGCCCAGTTCCGCATACTGGACAACTACATCCAGGCCGTCATCATGTTCGTTGGCATCAACATCATCATGTCCACCAGTCTCAACCTGGTAAACGGCAACATGGGCGAGTTCACCTGCGGCCACGCGGCCTTCATGTGCGTCGGCGCCTACGTCTCGTCGGTCCTGTCCGTGCTGTTCTTCGGCAAGACCCTGGGCGACCCGATGCTGCCCGCTTCCATGGCCATCATGGTCTTCCCGGTCATCGTGCTCATGGGCGGCCTTGTTGCGGCGCTATCGAGCATCCTCGTGGCCCTGCCGTCGTTCAAGACGCGCGACGACTACCTGGCCATCATCACCATCGCCGTCAACTACATGGTCATCTCCGCCATCGAGAACATGGACTTCATCGGCGGTTCGCGCGGCTTCCAGGGCATGAAGGACACGGTCTGGGCCATGCAGGACACCCTCAAGGGCCCCTGGATGCTCTTTTGGGTCATCACCTTCACGGTCTTCACCATATGGGTCATCCGCAGGTTCATCACGTCCACCTATGGCAAGGGCGTCAACGCCATCTGCCAGGACGAGACCGCGGCGGAGATCATGAGCGTGAACACCAACAAGATCAAAACCGTCAACTTCATGATCTCGGCCGGGCTGGCCGGATGCGCGGGCGGCCTGTTCGCCCACATCGTCGGCTACGTCAACCCGCAGTCGTTCAACATCCTCAAGTCCACAGAGGCCATGGTCATGGTCTATCTCGGCGGCATGGGCTCGCTCTCGGGCGCGGTCATCTCCGCGGTGGTCTTCACCTTCCTGATGGAAGTGCTC
>CAMYLL010000163.1 GCA_947259235.1 uncultured Pseudodesulfovibrio sp.
CTCAAGGATCACGGTCCCCTCATAAACAAGGTAGGCACGGTCGCAAATATTGAGCGTTTCACGAACGTTATGGTCGGAAATGAGGATGCCTATCTCCATGCTCTTGAGCACGGAGATAATCTCCTGAATGTCGATGACGGCGATGGGGTCGATGCCTGCGAACGGTTCATCAAGGAGAATGAACTTTGGGTCCATGATCAGGGCGCGGGCGATTTCGAGCCTGCGTCGCTCGCCGCCGGAAAGGATCATGGCTGCCTGGTCCGCCAGCTTGGTGATGGTGAACATCTCCATCAGCTCATCCGCCCTTTTGTTCTGGGCGGCCCCGGTCATGTTCGTCTGTTCGAGGATGATCTGAAGATTTTGCCGGACGGTGAGTTTCTTGAAGATGGAACTTTCCTGGGGCAGGTAGCTCACGCCCATGCGGGCGCGTTCGTGCAGGGGCTTGTCCGTCAGCGGCACGCCCCCCAGAGACACATGGCCGGTGTTCGGCTTGACTATGCCCACGAGCATGTAGAAGGTCGTGGTCTTCCCTGCCCCGTTGGGGCCAAGCAGGCCGACAACCTCCTTGGTGTTCAACTCCAGGTTGCACGACCTCTTTCTGGCCGTACCGCTTGGAGAGATTCGCTGCTATCAGTCCTGCGGCCATCATTGCACCTTGATTTTTTCCGGCGTCAGGAAGATCGCCCTTACCCGCTTACCCTCGCCGCCCATGACTTCGCTTCTGTTCTCGCGCACATAGAATTTGATCACGTCACCGGTCAGACTGTTCGGGCCGTCCTTGAGGACGGGATCGTTTTCCATCTTGAGCACCTGCTCTTCCACCATGTAGGTCAGCTTTCCGCAGGAGCCTTCAGTCTTGCCTTTCTTGGCCCGGACGCTGCCTTCGGCCACGATCCTCTCAATGCTGTCCACGGCGAACTTTTTTCCGCTTTTCGACGAGAAATAGGCCGAGAGCCGGTTGGCCCAGAGGGTCAGTTCGCCGTGTTCGGCCATCACGTTGCCCACGAAGGAAACAACCTTGCCGTTCTCGTCATACGTCATGCGGTCGGAGGTTATCTTGACCGGAACCCTGCTGGGATTCATTCCGATCTGGATCGGATCAGGGGGAGTGGCGTCCACCGGGGCCTTGACTTCTCCGCCGCCTTCGACGGGCTGCCCACTCATAGCCGGTGCTGTCTTCGGCGCGTCTTCCTGCATTGATTGAGCCGCCTGAGTGGTTACCGCAGGCACGGTCGTGGGGACGAGATACTTGGCGTTGGCGTATCCCATGGCCCGTTTCTCGCTTCGCTCTGTCTCGTTGACGGAAAAAACCGCAAACCAACCGCTCTTGAGAAAATCGACCTTGACTTTCTGTCCCTTGGTCAGGGTGACAACGTGCTCGCTCCTTGGCGTCCGCTTTTCGCGGACATTGAGGTTACTCGCGGCTTCGCGAATCTCGCCCCAATCGGCGGCCTGCGCTGTAACGGAGAACATGAGCATGAACAATGCCGCTGCGAGGATTTTGCCTGTCGTATTCATCAAAGCCTTACTCCCTGCCCTGGTCCTGGAGCGGACCGTCATTAAAACCCTTGGGTGCGAAAAGCGCTTCGACGCCCCCGGCGGCCATCAGTTCATGACTCACCAGATCTATCTCGACGGCGGCCGCCGTCAGCGTCATGTCCGGACGGCGTACGGTTACGCCGCCCTTGAGGTACACCTTGTCGATGGCTCCCACGTAGTCGAGATGGGCCGCATCCAGGGCGAGATTGCCGAAACGGCCGGTGACGTTGTCGTAAAGCGTCAGGTTGTCGTTGGTCTGGTCCACTTCGCCTCGGTCGGACTTGACGTAGACTTCCTGGCGATCCACGCCGAAGTAGGCCGAGAGCTGGGGCCTGTCGACGCCGATGAGTTTTTTTTCCTGATTATACTTGGCCGATTTGGCAAGTAGTTTCCAGGTCATGGCTCCCTGCTTACCCTGCACCAATTCGATGTCTTCGGCGGTAATGTTCGCTTCGTCAAGCAGTTGCTGGCGAGACTGACCTGCCGGTGGCTCCATTGAAGCGGGGTCTATGACCTCCTCCGAAAAAAAGACCGCCTTGATGCCTATGCCAAGAACAAGGCCGCTAAGAAAGATGGTTATGAGCAGCAGCCCGGGACGACCCTTCATCTACTCTTCCCACTGTTTCAGGGCTTCTGCTTCGATCCCCTTCGCCTTCATTATGAACGAGATGGCTTCACGAACCGCCCCATGGCCGCCGTGGCGGGTGGAAACCCAGTCTGCGGCCTCGACCACTTCGGGCAGGCCGTTGGGAACGCTCATGGCAAAACCGGCAGCGCGCATGACGCCAAGGTCTATCCAGTCGTCGCCCATGAAGGCGGCATCGGAGGGCGCAACACCGGCTTTCTCGCACATCTCTAGGAACAGCGGCAGTTTCTTGTGATTGCCCGGATAATAATGCGTGATTCCCAGCTCCTTGACGCGCCGGGCTACCGGCTCCTGATCCAGGCCGGTGATGACGCCGATCTCGATGCCGACAGACTGGGCAAGCTTGATGCCGAAGCCGTCATGTACATTGAACCGCTTCATGGCCATGCCGTTGGCATCGTAATACAGCCCGCCATCAGTCAGGACTCCATCCACATCAAGCACGAGAAGCTTCACCTTGCGGGCCATTTCAAGGACGTCTTCAACCACGATTGAGCTCCCATATGGCCTTGAGACGGATAAGCAGGCCCTCCACCTTGTCCAGAGGCAGGCTGTTCGGCCCGTCGCACAGGGCGACACTCGGGTCCGGGTGGGTCTCAAGGAACACGCCGTCGGCTCCGGCCGCCACAGCGGCGGAGGCCAGGATCGGGACATACTCGCGCTGACCGCCGGACGCCCCGCCAAGCCCGCCGGGAAGTTGCACCGAATGGGTTGCATCAAAGACCACGGGCACATCGAATTTGGCCATTTCCGGGATGGAGCGCATGTCCACAACCAGATTGTTATAGCCGTAAGTTGAGCCGCGTTCCGTCAGCCAGACCTGATCGTTGCCAGAGGCCCGGACCTTTTCCACCACGCCCTTCATGTCCCAGGGAGCAAGGAACTGACCTTTCTTGACGTTCACAATCCGTCCCGTCCGGGCTGCGGCCGTTAGCAAATCCGTCTGACGGCAAAGAAAGGCCGGAATCTGCAGCACATCCGCCACCTCGGCAACAAGGGCAGCCTGTTCGGGGCTGTGAATATCCGTGACGATGGGCAACCCAGTCGCCTTTTTCACCTCCGCAAGGATGGCCAGCCCCTCGTCCATTCCAGGCCCGCGAAAGCTCGTCACAGAGGTGCGGTTGGCCTTGTCAAAGGAGCTTTTGTAGACCAGGACAAGGCCCAGCCTGTCAGCCACCTCGGCAAGGGTCTTCGCCACCAGGAGCGCAATCTCCCGGCTCTCGATGACGCATGGCCCAGCCAGGACAAAGGGGCCGTTTCGACTGACCTTGTAGAGATCGTTAGTGATCAACTACTTTCCCTTCTTGATTTTTTCGCTCTTTGAATGACGTATGAACTCACGGAAAAGCGGATGGGGGTTCATGGGGCTGGACTTGAATTCCGGATGGAACTGGCAACCCAGGAACCATGGATGATCCGGCAGCTCGACGATTTCCATCAGTGATTCATCCGGAGCCGTACCAGAGAAGATCATTCCGTGTTCGACAAACTGCTCGATGAACTTGTTGTTGAACTCGAAACGGTGGCGGTGACGCTCGTCGATGTTTACGGCCTGGTAAGCAGCGTGGGCCACGGTATCCTTTTTGATTTTGCAGGGATAGGAGCCAAGGCGCATGGTCCCGCCCTTGTTGGATTCCTCGCAGCGCGTTTCGGTTTTCTTGGTGCGGAAGTCGTACCATTCCTTCATCAAATAGATGATGTTGTGCGCGGTGAGCTGGTCGAATTCCTCGGAATTCGCTCCTTCCAGACCGATGACATTGCGGGCGAACTCGATGCATGCGCACTGCATGCCCAGGCAGATACCGAAGAACGGAACCTTGTTCTCGCGGGCGTATTTGATGGCCAGAATCTTGCCCTCTATCCCCCGCGAGCCAAACCCGCCGGGCACAAGGATGCCGTCCAGTCCCTTGAGCTTTTTCTCGACGTTCTTGACTGTCACCTTTTCGGAGTTGACGTATTCGAGCTCCACCTGAACATTGTTGGCAATGCCGCCGTGGACCAGGGCTTCATGCAGGCTCTTGTAAGCTTCGGTCAGGTCCACGTATTTGCCTATGACGCCGATCTTCACTGTGCCCTTGGGGTTGTGGAGCCGGTCGACCAGGTTCTCCCACGGGTCGAGCTCAGCGTTCTTGGCCGGGAGCTTGAGCAGGATGGCGATCTTCTGGTCCACGCCCTCCTCATAAAACTTGAGCGGCACTTCGTAGATGGAGGAGACGTCCACGCCGGTAAACACGGCATCGCGGTCAACGTCGCAGAACAGGGCTATCTTGCGCTTGAGGTCCTCGTCGAGCTCCACCTCGGAGCGACAGATGATGATGTCGGGCTGAATGCCAACGCTGCGAAGCTCCTTGACCGAGTGCTGGGTGGGCTTGGTCTTCAGCTCGCCGGCCGCCTTCATGTAGGGGACCAGGGTCAGGTGGATGTAAAGGACGTTCTCCTTGCCGAGGTCGTTCTTGAGCTGGCGGATGGCTTCGAGAAAGGGCTGGCCTTCGATGTCGCCCACCGTGCCGCCGATCTCGATGAGGGCCACGTCCTCGTCGGTGGGCAGGTTGACCACCGCCTCTTTGATGGCGTCGGTGATGTGCGGAATGACCTGGACGGTCCCGCCGAGGTAGTCGCCCCGCCGTTCCTTCTGGATGACGGAGTTGTAGATGGAGCCGGACGTGTAGTTGTTCTGCTGCGAAAGCGCCTTGCCGAGATAGCGTTCGTAGTGGCCCAGGTCGAGGTCGGTCTCGGCGCCGTCGTCGGTCACATAGACTTCACCGTGCTGGAAGGGATTCATGGTCCCCGGGTCCACGTTGATGTAGGGGTCGAGCTTCTGGATGGTTGCCTTGAGCCCCCTCGCCTGGAGCAAAGCACCGATTGAAGCGGCAGCCAGCCCCTTTCCGAGGGAAGACAAAACACCACCTGTAATAAATATGAATTTGGTTTTCATATGCCAGCAAGCCCCTTCGTTATGCTTGATTTGTAAGGAAATAGAATGAGTAACCTCATGCGTCGTCCATATTGACTGACGTGTCCCTGACACGTATGTTCCAGCCCAGCAAACAACTGCTTCGCAAATTTTGCAGGGTACTGCAACAAAGTCAATATCAAGAGGAGATTTTCATGGCTCGCGTCAACGCCCTCGTTATCACGGGATATGGCACCAACTGCGAAAACGAGTCCGCTTACGCACTGAAATCCGCTGGAGCCGACAGCGCCGACATCGTGTATTTTTCGGACCTCGTGGCCGGTCATGTCCGCATGGACAGCTATAATTTCCTCCTCTGCCCCGGCGGTTTTCTGGATGGCGACGACCTGGGCGCGGCTCAGGCAGCCGCCCTGCGCTGGCGCTGGGCCAACTCCGTTGACGGCGATCCCGTCCTCAACCAGCTCAAGACCTTCTTTGACTCCGGCGGCGTCATCCTCGGCATCTGCAACGGCTTTCAACTGCTGTGCAAGCTCGGGCTGCTCCCGGCGGTCGGCGGCAGGTATTTTGAACGCCAGGTTTCTCTTTCCTATAATGACTCCGGTCGCTTTGAAGACAGATGGGTCCGCCTGAAGGCAAACCCGGCCTCCCCGTGCGTTTTTACCAAGGGCATCACCCATCTCGACGTGCCCATCCGCCACGGCGAGGGCAAGATCATCCCGATGGACGACGAAACCTTCAAGGCCATCCAGGACAACAACCTCGTGGCCGTGCAGTACGTGGACCCCAACACCAATGAGCCGACCCAGGAATATCCTTATAATCCGAACGGTTCTCCCTTGGGCATAGCCGGACTGACCGACCCCTCGGGCCGTATCCTCGGGCTCATGCCGCACCCCGAGGCCTACAACCACCCGACAAACCATCCGTCGTGGACCCGCGGGACCGATCCCGACATCCCACTGGGGCTGGCCATGCTTGAATCGGGCATCAACTATCTCAAGACCCGCTAGGGTCGAAGGCGAGTCGGCATGACCGCGATGATACCGCCCGCCCCGCCCCCCGGGTGCGACTGGCGGGCGTTCATGGACGTGGCGTTCCAGGAGGCGTGCCTGGCCGCGAAAAACGGCGAGGCCCCAATCGGGGCCGCCCTCTTCGCCATGACCGGAGAGCTCATCGCCAAGGCGCACAACAGGCCAATCGGCCTCAATGACCCCACCGGCCACGCGGAAGTGCTCTGCCTGAGAGAGGCCGCAACCGTTCGCGGCAACTACCGCCTTGCCGACTGTTTTTTGGCGGTGACTCT
>CAMYLL010000164.1 GCA_947259235.1 uncultured Pseudodesulfovibrio sp.
CATCTGCTCGGCTCCATGAACAGCCCCGCGGATTCGCCGGACAGACCGAGGTCCGTCTTCTCGCCGAAGCCGAGCTTGGACAGGTAGGAGGCGTAGGCCCCCGCGCCCAGATCCATGCCGATCTTGGCGCACCCGATGTTGGACGAGTAGCGCATCACCTTGTGGGCCGGGAGCCACTTCTCCGGGTGGGTGTCCCGGATGGTCTTGTTGGCTACCCGCCACCGGCCGTTCTCGCAGTCGATGAGGGTGTCGTGCTCGATGATCTTTTCCTCCAGCGCGGCGGCAAAGAGGAAGGGCTTCATGGTGGAGCCGGGTTCGTAAACGTCGGTCAGGGCGCGCAGCCTGCGCTGGGATGCCTTGGAGGTCTTGACCGCGTTGGGATTGAAGAAAGGCTGGTTGGCCATTGCCAGGATGTCGCCGGAGTCCACCTCCACCACCAGGACGATGCCCGCGCGGGCCTCGTATTTGGCTATGGCGTTGGCCAGGGCCTGCTCTGCGGCGTGCTGGATATGGGTGTCCAGGGTCAGGCGCACGTCCAGCCCGTTGATATTCATCTCGCGGCCCTGGGCGTCGAGGTAGAGGCGGCTGCCCTTGGCGTCGCGCTGGACCACGAACTCCGCCTTGCCGGGCTGCATGCGCGTGTCGAAGAGGCGCTCGATGCCTTCCAGCCCGTGGCCGTCGATGTTCACGAAGCCGAGGGTCTGCCCGGCCAAGTGGCCGTTTGGATAGATGCGTGAAAATTCGCTGACGAGCCGGATGCCCGGGATGTTCGCCTTAGAGAGAGCCGCGGCCTCGCGGTCGCTGACCTGCCGTTTGATCCAGACGAATTTCTTCTTGGAGCCCAGGCGCTTGCGGACTGTGGGCAGGGAGAGGCGGAGCGCCTTGGCAACAGTGGCAGATGCAACGTTGAGGTCGGTGATCTCAAAGGGACGGGCATAGACGGACATGGCCTCGACGCTGGTGGCGAGCATCTCGCCGTTGCGGTCGAAGATGCGGCCGCGTTCGCCATACTCGAACTCGGCGGCCAGGCTCTGCCTGGATGCCTTGCTCAGGAGAGCGCTGCCGTCGTGAATCTGCACCCACCCGGTGCGTACCCAAAGCCCCACGAAAGCAAGAGCGAAGAGAGCGGCTACAAGCCCTATCTTCACTTTGCTGTGGTCTTTGCGCCCCTGGCTTCCCTGTGCCATTGTCTTCCCTGTTCCCACTTTGCGGCGCTTTTCTGGTTCCAAGCGTCGGCTATTTCGTATCCGCAATGCGCCGTATCTGTCCCGGCGCGGCTACGCCCAGGCCTTGCTGCCCGGCGAGCTTCTTGAGTTGATATGGTGAAACCTGGTTGTTCCTCTCAACCGTGAGCTTCACCGCCAGTGCCTCTTTATGATCGAGGCTCTTTTCCATCTTTCGCAGGTCGTAGGCCAGATCCATGCGCTCGATGTTCAACCAGACAGCGCCGAGTCCGAGGGTGAGGGCCGCACCCATCAGGGTGAGGATCATCCACAGGAGCGTTTTGTCTGTGTTGCTCATGCTTCTTCTCCGTCGGGGCCGAGCCGCTCCGCCACGCGGAGCTTCGCGCTGCGGCTGCGGGGGTTTGCGGCCATTTCGTCGTCGGACGGAAGCTGCGGCTTCCGGGTCAGCACCTTGAGCACGGGTGTTCCGTCACAGGTGCAGTGCAGCTGGTGCGGCGGGCAGTGGCAGCCCTTGGCGGCGTCCCTGAAGGCATGCTTCACGGCCCTGTCCTCCAGGGAGTGAAACGAAATGATCGCCAGTCGCGCACCGGGCGCAAGCCGCCCGACTATTGTTTTAAGGTAGTATTCAAGTTCCTCAGTTTCCCTGTTGACCGCTATTCGCAGTCCCTGAAAGGTCCGGGTGGCGGGATGGTTGCGTGCCGTGTGCCGCATCTTGGGCGGGTATGCCAGCCGCACTATCTCTGCCAGTTGGAGCGTCCTCGTTATCGCTCCCTTGTCCCGGGCTCTCAGTATTGCCGACGCGATCTTCCCGGCCAGGGGGTCTTCCCCGTACACCCTGATGATTCGCGCCAATTCACCGTGCTTGAGCGTATTGACCTGTTCCTCGGCCGAAGGGCCGGAGTCCGGGTCCATGCGCATGTCCAGCGGACCGTCGCCGATGAAGCTGAATCCCCGTTGCGCTTCATCGAGCTGCAGTGACGAGACGCCGAGGTCCAGCACTGCTCCGTCCACCGTTTCCCACCCCAAGTCGTCCAAGGCTTCCTCAAACCTTGAAAAGGGCAGGTGGAACAGGTGGGCTCTCCCCCCCAGTTCCACAAGGCGCTCCCCGGCAAGGGCGAGCGCGCTCCTGTCGCGATCAAGTCCGGCAAGCTCGGCCCCCTGGCCTGCGCGCCGCATGAGCGCGAGGCTGTGGCCTCCCATGCCGAGGGTTCCGTCCAGATACCGGCCGCCCGGTACGGGCCGGAGCCACTCGATCACTTCATGTAAAAGAACTGTCGTGTGGATGGACGCGGGATCAACGCGGCCAGCCATCATCAGAAGGGCAGGCTGACGTTGTTCTCCGCCAGCTCATGGGACACGTCGTAGTCCTCGTCGAGCAGGCGTTCGAAGCTGTCGGCCGGCCAAATCTCGAAACGCCGTCCGGCTCCCATGACCACAACATCCTTGTCGAGCTTGCCGCTCTTGCGCAGGTGCGCGGGAATGGCGATGCGTCCCTGCGCGCCGACCGGCGTCTCGGTGTATCCCGAGTAGAGAATGCGGATCGTGTTCTGCAGCTCGCGGCTGGGCGTCTTGACCTTCTCCAGCTCGTCCTCCAGCTTGGTCCACTGATCCGGGGTGATGCCGATGACATGCTTGTCGAAGATGGTCAGCACGATGACCGCTTCCGGCAGGCCGGAGCGGATCAGGTCCCGGAAATCGGGCGGCAGTATGAGCCGACCCTTGTCATCCAGGCTTCTATGTGCGTGACCTCTGAACTTCATTCATTCCCCCGGGGTTCTCTCTTGCCCCACCTTCTTACCCTAGTTTTACACTAAGTTCCACTTCTTTCCACGGGTGCTTGATATTTTGGATAAAGTCAACCGGTAAAGAGAATTTGGCAGGTAAAAAAAACCGAGGATCATTGATTTTTTTTGGATGCCCGCATAGAGTCAGTCCCATGTAGAGAGTGGCCCGGCGCAGTAGATCGCGCGTAAGGTCGCTCAAATGCTGAATGATGCCGGGCTGTTGAGTTTTGGCGACGTAACGCGCGAAACAACCACGTTTCGCAAGGGGTTTGCTATGGACAGGCACATAAAGATAATCGCGACCTTGGGACCGGGAACCGGCTCCTATGAGGCCGTCAAGGAACTGGTCGAGTCCGGGGCCAAAATATTTCGTCTCAATTTTTCCCACGGCGGGCGTGAGTTCTTCGAGCAGATGGTCGGCATCGTCCGGCGGCTCGAGGTTGAAACCGGCCTGACGCTGACAATCCTCCAGGACCTTTCCGGGCCCAAGATCCGCACCTGCGACGTCGGGCTGCCCGTCTTCGAGGTGGAAAAGGGGACCGAGGTCATGCTCGGCACGTCGGACAAAGCCGGGAAGGTCGAAGGGCCCTTCATCTGCCTGGACATCCCTGACCTCTACGAAGGGGTCAAGGAGGGCGATTCCGTGGCCCTCTCCGACGGTATGATCCGCTTCACCGTGATGAAGGTGGAGGAGAAGTTCCTCATTCGTCTTCAGGCCACCAACTCGGGCATGTGTCCGCCGCGCAAGGGCATCACCTTCCCCGGCAAGACCACGCCCCTGGCGCCGCTCACGGACAAGGACAAGGCGGACCTCGCCATCGGCATGGAGCTGGGCGTGGACGCCGTGGCCATGAGCTTCGTCCAGAAGCCCGAGGACATCTGCAACCTGCGCGCCGAAATGATTCAGTACAACCGGCGTGTCCCCATCATCGCCAAGCTCGAACGCATCGCGGCCATCACCAACCTCCAGGGCATCCTGGCCGAGGCCGACGGCGTCATGGTGGCGCGCGGCGACCTGGGGCTGGAGCTCGACCTGGCCGAGCTGCCCGTGGTCCAGAAGCGCATCATCAAGGCGTGCAACGAGGCGGGCAAGCCGGTCATCGTGGCCACGCAGATGCTCCTGTCCATGGTCAACTCGCCCATGGCCACCCGGGCCGAGACCACCGACGTGGCCAACGCCATCCTGGACGGCGCGGACTGCGTCATGCTCTCGGAAGAGACGGCCATCGGCCGGTATCCCGGCGAGACCGTGCGGTTCATGCGCAAGATCGCCTACGAGATCGAGGCGTTCATGTTCGAGAGCGGCCGGGCGGAGATAGACCGGGGCGGGGAGCAGGACAATCCGTCCACCTTCCTGGCCTATGCCGCAGCCATGCTGGCGGGCAAGACCGGGGCCAAGGCCATCGTCTGCCACTCCACCTCCGGCGGTACGGCGCGCATCCTGGCCTCCTGTCGGCCCAAGCAGTCGGTCTACGCGCTGAGCACGGATTCCATCGTGCGGCATTTCACCAATTTCTCGTGGGGAGTCATCCCGGCTGAGCCCCTGGACGTCATCGACGACCACCAGGAGCGGGCCGAGGTGTTCGTCCGCCAGTCCCCCGCCTTCGAGGAAGGGGACATCGTCATAGTCACGGCGGGCCAGCCGGAGAAGGGGCGGGCCATGACCCAGACCAACGTGGTCAAACTGTATGAAAAACTCGGCAAAGAAGCGGGCTGATGAGTTCAAAGCAACAACATGACATTCCCGACGGGCTGAACGAGGAATACTACCAGATCAGCGCGGACATCCTGGGCAGCTTCAACAAGTACCGCCCTCCCCTGAACATCTTCAGGTTCAAGGAGGACGTGGCCCGGATCATGCCCTATTACAAGGTGGGCGGACGGCTGACCAATGAGCAGGTGGAGGAACTCCAGACCCTGACAAAGGACGGAGTCATCTTCGTTTCACGCGAGGACCACCCGGTCTATGTCAAGCACATCAGCTACCAGCTCGATCTGGTTCTGGTGGACAAGAACCTCAAGGAGAAGGAGACCGCCGACATCTTCACCCAGGCCCTGACGCGCAAGCTCAAGGAGTTCTTCGACCAGCCCGTGCCGATGGTCTTCGAAAAGCTCTGGGTGGACCTCATGGTGCTCACCGAATACCTCTACGCGGATATCCGCCGCGCCCGCGCGCTGGTCAGGCGCATGCACAAGGAACATTCGCTGGAGAACCACAGCCTCAACTCCGGGTTCCTCGGTCTGGCCCTGTTCGGCAAGATCAAGGAGAAGACCTTCAAGGAGGGCGTGCGGCGCAAGACCTTTGACAGGCTGGCGGCGGGGCTCTTCCTGCACGACCTCGGCATGGCCAAGGTTCCCGCCTTCATCCGTTCCAAGGACAAGCCCCTGACGGGCGACGAGCGGAGCAAGGTCAACAACCACACCAAGGTCGGCTACGAGATGCTTGGCAAGCTCAACCTCCGCTATCCCGAGGTCGAGCAGTGCGTCACGGACCATCACGAGCGACTCAACGGCTCCGGTTATCCCATGAAGACCACCGAGATAGAGTTTCCGGGCAGGCTGTGCGCCGTGGCCGACTCCTTTTGCGCTATGATTTCCGACCGGCCCCATTCGCCGGGGCTGCCTTATCTCAAGGCGGCCGCGGATCTGGCCGCGGACCCTCGCTACGACAAGGACATCAACAAGGCGCTCCAGAGCCTGCTGATGCTCGACATGAAGTTCAAGGCGTAGCCGGGACAGCATCCAAACCAACAGACAGGCGCCCCCTCCGTGCGGAGGGGGCGCCTGATTCTTTATGGTAATGGCGGAGCGCCCGACGCGGCGCTGTGGGAGCTTGTCCATGGGAGACGTGGGAGGCTCCCGGGAGAAAAGGTTCAGGCCCTGCTACTTGAAGAGCTGGACCATGTCGCGGGTCATCTCGCGGTAGACGTCGGTGACGTAGATCACGCCCATGACCTTGTCGTTTTCCACCACCAGGGCCCAGTCGCGCCGGGTCTTGATGAAGGCGTCGAGCACGAGCAAGATGGGCTCGTTGGGCTTGAGAACGGGCGGCGACTTGATCAGGTAGTCGTCAAGGCGCAGCTGGGTGCAGATGAGGCAGGCGTTGGCGAACTGCTGGTCCCAGTCCACTTCGCCGTCGGACTTGAGGTTGTCGTCCTTGAGGACGGACTGCTTGACCGCCTTGAAGAGGTTCCACAGATTGATGGCGCCCACGAGCTTGCCGCCCTTGTTCTGCACCACGACCACCTGGGAGTCCGGGGCGTCGGTCATTGACTGGCGCATGACGCGGATGGCCTCGGCGAGGCTGGCGTCGTCCTGTACGGTGGGAAATTCGTCGCGCATCATGTCCCAAGCGCGTTTTCTGAGCATCATGGTCCTGTATCTCCTTCATATGCATACACGAAAGTCGTTGCCGTTTGCATC
>CAMYLL010000165.1 GCA_947259235.1 uncultured Pseudodesulfovibrio sp.
GTGAACTGATCATGAAAAGCCAAAACAGCCATGAACTTGTTCAAATCAATTTTCATTTCAGCCCCCGAGGCTCAACAACTTGCCGGAATTCAAAGACTTGTGCGACAGGTGCATAATACCGGGTCAGTCGCCAGCTCCCCTCCCCCGCAAGCAGGAGGTTGTGATAAAGCAACCCCGCCACCAGCGCGCCGATCATCGCCAGATTGATCCCCACCACCACGCGCTCCACGCGCTCGATCCCCTTGAGCCCGCGCAGCAGGCCCACAGCGCCGATGCCCACAAGGATCAGGGTGACCAGCCCCTTTCCCCACAGGGGAGACAGACTCCCCAACGGTTGCAGAGCGAAGCTGGCGAGAAGCTGGAGGTAATATGAAACCGATATGCAGTAGGCTCCGGCCAGGGCGAAATATGACGCTTTTTCGAGCAGTTGGGCCGCTTCTCCCGCCTGAACCCGGCTCCCAGCCGCGCAGTGGGCCTTGTGCAGCCGGTGCTCTTCGCGCTCGGGAGACTGCACGGGGCAAGCTGTCTCAAGCAGCGGCTCGGCATGGCGGAAGTTGAAGCGGATGACCGCCCCTACGCAGTATGCCAGCGCGAGCAGACCGATCATAGCAACCACTGCATAGTTGCCCACATTGGCATAGAGCAACGGCGCGCAGACGAGAAATCCGCTCCCCATGATCGATGCCAGCGGCGTGACTGTGGCCCGCCAAACAGACGCCCCGGTCAGCGGCCTGTAGAAAAGCAACACTCCGGCAAGGCATGCTGCGGCCAGTATGACGATAAGGCTTGATGCCGGGACATTCGGCACGAGACGCGATCCTCCGGAAACACATTAAAACTCGGGGCAACTGACGGCCCACGGGCCTGCTTGAAACCCAGCATATTGAATATGCCGCTACTCCGGGCAAGTCAAACCGCGCCAGGACAAGGAAGCAGCCGCCCTGCGCGCACGACGAATGAAAAACGAAAAAGGGCTTACGAGAATTACTCGTAAGCCCTTGTGATTGCTGGCGGAGAGGAGAGGATTTGAACCTCCGTTGGAGTTCCCCCCAAACACGCTTTCCAGGCGTGCTCCTTAAGCCGTACTCGGACACCTCTCCGCGTCAGAGAGGCAGTAACTAACCAAAATGACGCCTCATGGCAAGAGAAAATTTCCCGCAAATATCCCGGCCGGTTCACAAAGGCAGTTCGAGACTCCCTCTGAACTCCTCCAGGCTCTTGGCGCCGATCTCGCCGAGCAGGGCCTCGATCTCGTCGACAAGACGGAAGGAGAAATCCGGCCGCAGGAAATTGGCCGTGCCCACCTGCACCGCGTGTGCGCCCACCAGGATGAACTCCAGCGCGTCCTCGGCACAGGATATGCCGCCTATGCCCACCACGGGGATGTCCACCGCCCTCACGGCCTGATGCACGCAGCGCAGGGCCACGGGCTTGATGGCAGGACCGGACAGCCCGGCAATGACGTTGGCAATGCGCGGCCTTCTGCGGCGGATGTCCACGGCCATGCCGGAAAGAGTGTTGATGAGGGACAGGGAATCGGCTCCCCCGTCCGCCGCGGCCCGGGCGCAGACCGCTATGTCCGTGACATTGGGCGAGAGCTTGACCATGACAGGCTTGTTTCCCGCCCGCTTCTTCACGGACTCTGTCACCCGGGCTATCTGGGCCGGGTCCTGGCCAAAGGCTATGCCGCCCTCCTTGACGTTGGGGCAGGAGACGTTGACCTCAAGGGCGGCCACGCCTTCCTCGCCCGAGAGCACCCCGGCCAGCTCGCCGAATTCCCGGGCGTCGCAGGCATAGAGATTGGCGACGATGGCAACATCCCTCCACGGCAGCGAGGGCAGCGCCTTGGTGACAAAGTGCTCCACCCCGGGGTTCTGGATGCCGATGGCGTTGAGCATGCCGCACGGCGTCTCGGCGATGCGCGGCATGGGATTGCCCTCGCGCGGCTTGAGTGAAAGCCCCTTGACCACGATGCCGCCCAGTTTCCTGAGGTCGCCGTATGGCGCGAACTCAAGGCCGAAGCCAAAGGTTCCCGAGGCGGTCATGACCGGATTCTTCAGGCTCAGCCCGCCGAATGTGACATTCATATCCATAAAAGAAACTCCCTACAGTTCAACCTTGTCGGACCAGAAGACCGGCCCCTTGGTGCAGACCTGGGCATGATGCCCGTCGCCGTCGCGCGTCACGCAACCCAGACACGCGCCCACGCCGCAGGCCATGCGGTTCTCAAGGGACACCTGGGCCCGCGCTCCAAGCTCTGCGGCAAAGGCCTTGACCGTACGCATGAAGGGCGTCGGTCCACAGGCGAGGATGAGCCCGTCCCTGGCCGCATATTCCGCGATCTGCTCGCGCATGGACGCAATGATGCGGTCGAGATCACACGGCTGTTCCTCGATCATGCACCTGCTGTCGACCCGCCGGGAGAGCAGCTCGTAGGGATAACAATCCAGCGGCAGCCGGTGGGCCAGGAAGAGACGAATATTCTCCGGATGCGGATGTTGCTCGACATAGCCTCGAAAAGGTGCGATGCCGATTCCCCCGGCAAGCAACAGCGTGGGCGTCTGCGGCTCCACGGCAAAGGAATTGCCAAGTGGTCCCCAGACGGCGACCTCGTCTCCCGCCTTGAGGGACGCGATGCGGGCCGTGCCCCGCCCCACCTTCTGGATGAATATGGTCAGGCTCTCATCGTCCGCGGCGGAGATGGAGAACGGCCTGGCCCAGAGCATATCGAGGTCCCAGGACGTGGGCCGGATCATGATGAACTGGCCGGGCTTCCACCCGTCCCAATCCGGCATGGCCAGCCTGATCTCGAAAAATTCGTCCGGCCTTTTTAATTGACCGACCGGGGCCACTTCCAATACCGTAACATTCCGGCAGCTCCTCAAGGACATGCGACAACCTTATGAGTATAAAACATTTACCAGAAATAATGGCGCCCGCAGGGGATACGTCATCCTTCCTCGCCGCCGTGGCGGCCGGGGCGGACGCCGTGTACGTAGGGTTGAAACACTTCTCGGCCCGGATGCAGGCCACCAACTTCTCTATCAGCGAGCTGGCGCAACTGGCAAGCCTGGGACGCGACCGGGGAACCCGGACGTACGTTGCCATGAACACCCTGGTCAAGCCCGGCGACGTTGAATCCGCAGGCAGGCTTATGGAGCGGCTGCAGAAAAACGTCAAGCCCTACGCCATCATCGTTCAGGATCTGGCCATGATAGAGCTGGCCAAGCAGGTCGGGTTCAAGGGCGAGATACACCTCTCGACCCTGGCCAACCTGAGCCATCCGGCCGGTCTGGAAATCGCCAGGAAGCTTGGCGCAAGCCGCGTGGTCGTGCCCCGCGAGCTGAACCTCGACGAGGTCAAGCTCATGGCCGACGCCTGTCCCAAGGACCTCGATCTGGAAATTTTCGTCCACGGCGCGCTGTGCAACTGCATCTCGGGTCGTTGCTACTGGAGCAGCTACCTGGGCGGCAAATCCAGCCTGCGCGGCCGGTGCGTCCAGCCCTGCCGCCGCCTCTACAAGCAGGGCAAGCAGGACGCCGAGCGTCTCTTCTCCTGCACCGATCTCTCCCTGGACGTGCTGACCAAGCCACTGCTCGACATGCCCAAGATCACGTCATGGAAGATCGAAGGCCGCAAAAAAGGCCCCCATTACGTCTATTACACGGTGCGCGCCTACCAGATGCTGCGGGACAATCCATCCGACGCCCAGGCCAAGAAGACGGCCATGGACCTGCTGGACCAGGCGCTGGGCAGACCCGCCACCCATTCCGTTTTTCTGCCCCAGCGTCCGTTCATGCCCATCCAGCCCAAGGAAGAGACCAGCTCGGGCAGGTTCGTGGGCGAGATCAAGCGCGACCAGAAAAAACTCTATTTCCAGCCGCGCGAGGATCTCCATCCCGGCGACCTCATCCGGGTTGGATACGAGGACCAGCCGGGCCACAGAACCCTGTCCATCCGCCGCCGCGTGCCCAAGCGCGGCCGCATGGACATCCCCTACTCGGCCAAGATCAAGGGGCCGAACCTGCCTGTGGGAACCAAGGTCTTCCTGGTGGACCGCCGCGAGCCGGAGCTGGTCAAGCTCATAAAGAACCTCGAAGGCGAACTGGCCCTCTTCCCCGCGCCGGAGCCCAAGGAATCCAAGTACACGCCCAAGTGGCCCAAGGCCGCAGCGCGCGGCAAGGGCCGCCCGGAGAATATCTCCCTGTTCCGAGTCCCGCCGCGCGGCCGCGTCAATGGCCGTGCCGCATTCTGGCTGGAGCGCATCTCGCTGAGCAAGGTGGCACGGAACCAGACCGGCCGCACCCAGTGGTGGATGCCCCCGGTCATCTGGCCGGACGAGGATAAGAAATACCGCTCTCTGATCAAGGAAGCCGTCAAGAACGGCGCGCGGGAATTCGTCATCAACGCCCCCTGGCAGGTGGCCTATTTCGAGGACCGCAAGAACATAACCCTGGTTGCCGGTCCCTTCTGCAACGCGGCCAATGCCTTTGCGCTCCAGGTACTGAAGAACCTGGGCTGCTCCTCGGCCATCATCAGCCCGGAGCTTCCCGGCGAGGACGTCCTGGCCCTGAGCAACAACCCGCCCCTGCACCTGGGCATAGTCATCAAGGGAATGTGGCCCTTCGGCCTGTCGCGCTTCCTGGCAGACGCCGTCCGCCTCGACGAACCCATCAAGAGTCCCATGCACGAGGTCTCCTTTGTCCGCAAATACGGCCAGACCAACTGGATATACCCCGGCTGGGAGCTTGACCTGAGCGAAGAGTACAAGGGACTGGACCGGGCCGGGTTCAAGAGCTTCGTCACCATGATCGAAGACTGGCCCAAGGACGTCCCGAAACCGAGACGGACAAGCACATTCAATTGGCGATTGCAGCTTCTGTAGCCGCCAGTATCATGACCACAATAAGGGGGGAGGCATCGCTAATGCTTCCCCCCTTTTTATCTCCGGCCGGATGAACCGACTGGACCGCCAACGGAGTGCAGCTATCGCCCACAAGCGCGGCAATAAAAAAGGCCGAGCCCGAAGCATATTTACCATATGCAGGGATTCGACCTTTTCAATGATCGCACGTCTTGTTCTGTCGGCTAAAGCAGGATTGTCCCCTTCATGAAGGTCACTGCAGGGCCGGCGATCTTGACACGGTCGCCGAGGTTCTCGCAGATGAGCACGCCGCCGCGCCTGGAGGCCTGATAGGCCATCAGCCGGGACTTGCCCAGCCGAGCGGCCCAGAAAGGAACCAGGGTGCAGTGGGCCGACCCGGTAACCGGGTCTTCGGGGAGCCCGGTGATGGAAACGAAGGTCCGGGAGACGAAATCATGATCAAGCCCCGGTGCAGTGCAGATCATGCACAGGCCGTCGAGCTTGGAAACCAGCCGGTGGTCCGGCTTCAGGGCGGCGATCTGCTCCTGGGTATCAAAGACGGCCATCATGTCGCGCTCGCCCATGAACAGTTCTGAGGGTTTCGCCCCCAGAGCCTTGGTCACCCGTTCGGTCACCTGAATCTCGCGCACCGTCCAGGCCGGGAAATCCATGGAGTACAGCTCGCCCTCGCGGTCCACGAAAAGGCGCCCGCTCTTGGTCTCGAAAACCACGACCGGGTCGGCATATTCGAGAAATTCATAAAGAACGTGCGCGCTGGCCAGGGTGGCATGGCCGCACAGGTCCATCTCGTAATCCGGAGTGAACCAGCGCAAATCGAAGTACTCGCCCCTGCGCACGAAAAAGGCCGTCTCTGCAAGCCCGCATTCGGCAGCGATGTTCTGCATCAGATCATCGCTCAGCCACTCGAACAACGGAACCACTGCAGCGGGGTTTCCGCTGAAAACCTCGCTTGCAAAGGCATCCACCTGATAAATGTCAAGCTCCATGGCGCTTCCTCGTTTTAGAAAGTCTGCTTGAACAAATCGTCCGCCGATCCGGTGGCATCGCCACTCGCCCCAGCGGGCACTGCGGTTTCGGTGGGTTCCGTACCCACCTTGAACGGCAGGAAAAACTCCGTCGCGGAACCGGACGAGGCCAGCTGTCCTGTTGCCCCGTCAACTCGCACCATAACAATTCCCGGCGGCTGGGTGAAGTCCTGATAGGGATAATCTTCCTCCACCTTCTTGCGGTAGCCCACCCACAAAGGACTGGCCGCCCGTGACCCGGTTTCCCACTTGCCCATGGGCTTCATCTCGTCGAAGCCGACATAGACGCCGGTGAGCAGATAGGGAGTGTACCCCATGAACCACGCGTCCACCTCGTTGTTGGACGTGCCGGTCTTGCCCGCTATGGGCCTGTTGAGCACCTTGGCGCGCCATCCTGTGCCGTTTTGCACAACCTGTTTC